>CALXSV010000066.1 GCA_944391235.1 uncultured Clostridia bacterium
GTATTTATAGTGAAAAAGAGCGCTATGTGCGTGCGAAAAAAACAGCACAAAAAACGCTTGCTTAGATAAATAGGAGTATGGAGATACATGAGAGTAGAGGATTTTGATTATGTGCTGCCGGAGGATCGTATTGCGCAGGACCCCATAGAACCGCGCGACGCTTCCCGTCTATTGATTTTAGAGCGCAGCAGCGGCGCTATTCGCCATAGCATCTTTAATCAGATTGGCAAAGAATTGCGTGCCGGTGATATGCTGGTTGTCAATGATACCCGTGTTTTGCCGGCGCGTTTGTATGCACAAAAGGAAACGGGCGCTGTGATTGAGCTGCTGCTGCTTAAACAGGTGGGTCTGGATATTTGGCAGTGTCTGGTTAAACCTGGGAAAAAGGCGCAGCCAGGGGCAAAACTGCGCTTTCCTATTCCACAACTGCGCGCTGAGATCATCGATTATGCGGAAGATGGCAGCCGGTTGCTTAAATTTGAGCATGACGGTGACTTTTACACCCTTCTTGAGCAGGTGGGAACCATGCCGTTGCCCCCTTATATTAAAAAGGCCTTGGCGGATCAGAACCGCTATCAGCCGGTATATGCACGGGAGCGTGGCAGTGCGGCAGCCCCTACAGCTGGCCTGCATTTTACCGAGCGTTTAATGGATGATTTACAGGCGCAGGGCGTTTTGATTGAAAAGGTGCTACTGCATGTGGGGTTGGGGACATTTCGACCGGTTAAGGTGGATACGGTAGAAGAGCATGTTATGCACAGCGAGTTCTTCCGTGTGACCGAAGAGACGGCGCGGAATATTAATGCAGCCCGCGATGCTGGTGGACGGATTATTGCAGTGGGAACAACTGCCGTGCGTACCCTGGAAACCGTAAGCAGCGAGGCGGGGCGTATGGTTGCCGCAGAGGGTTGGACGCAAAAGTTCATTTATCCAGGCTACCGCTTTAAGATTGTTGACGGCATGATTACCAATTTTCATCTACCAAAAAGTACCCTGCTGATGCTGGTATCTGCTTTTGCTGGTACGGAGCAGATTAAGCATGCCTATCAGGTTGCCATTGAGCAGGGCTATCGCTTTTTCTCCTTTGGGGACGCCATGTTTATTCAATAATGCAGCTGCATTTGGAGAGGGCGGAAAATTATATAAAAAGGATTGCTAAGCCTAGGGCCGACCAATCCTTTTTTGTTTCTACAGACATATTTGCTGAGCAGAGGAAGCGGCGCAGCAGCTATCTATACGCTGACTTGACATGGTGCCTGGCAAATGCTATAGTGTATACACAGCTAGTTTGTTCTCGCTAACTGGTAATGAAAGAAATCTTTTTACCGCATACGGATGCGGAGCAAGGCGCCTGAGCGCAGAATATCCGCTACCGCTCGATGCATTGAACAAAGCCAGTATACCAGGAAAGGGAGTTGACACATGAATAAAATCATTCTGCACATAGAGGGGATGCAATGTGGGATGTGCGAGTCCCATATCAACGACGCAATACGGAGGGCCTTTCCCGTTAAAAAGGTTAGCTCTTCCCGCAGTAAGGGACAAACGGTTATTGTAACCGAGCAGGCCATAGATGAGCTGCAGCTAAAAGAGGTGATTGAAAAAACCGGTTACACGCTTGTCAGTATACGGGAGGAGCCTTATGAAAAACAGGGTTTGTTTTCTTCCTTCCGTAAATAATCAGCAATCCGCATTTTGATTCCTGGCAGATTCCGGCAAGAGAAGCCGGGGAGAACGGGTTAACCAAAAACCGCCCTTATTGGGGCGGTGGGAGAGAACATTCCAGCAAGAGCATATACAAAAATACACCTGTTTCCTGGGATAAGTTGCCGGAAAACAGGTGTATTTGTATGTAAGAATTCTCTTTCGTCGATGTGGTAAGGCCAGTCTGAGCAGGTAAGCGGGCAGCGCATTGCCAGCAGGACCGCTGTAGACGTGCTTATTCATTTTCTGGAGGTGGGGTAGCAGGGGGTGCATCAATAGTGGACGCATCTTGTACCTGGGAATTTTGTGTAGTGCGAGCTGGTGGATGCAGTCGCCAGTCCCAGAGTATGGTACAGATGGCAAAACCCAAAACCGCCAGCGGCCAGTCATTCATCTCCAGAAAATCCCACAGATCGTACCAGCTATTCGTCCATATGATTATACTTATTACGCTAAGCAGGCTCAGCAAAAGCGCTGTTAAGCGGTAACGTAGACCATCTGGAGAGGGTGCAATTTTTTCTGCCGCTGCGATACCTAGCCGCGCCCCTTTGTAGGGCGTTAAAACACAAACCAGGGGTATGAGCAGCAATGCGAAAGCGGAAACCTTCAAGGCCAGCCAATACAGAGCCCATAGGCAGGCAAAGCCTGCTGCCATGCACATATAATCCACAATTAGCAGCACCACTAGGGCAAAAAGATTTTTTCGCATAAATCTGCACCGCTTTCTCGCTTTTCCATTGCATATACCGCTATTTTCAGTATAATAAATAGACAGGGTTGGGGAAGTTTAGAAAATACTGAGGTAAAGTGCTTTGCGCTATAGCGATTATCAGCATACCAGAAATCTGGTATGGCACATTTTGTTACAGGAAAAGATTTGCGCGCTTCCAGTTCGCATTTCTGTGTTATGCCGCAATATGGGCATTGCTGTAAAAATGTATTATGCGGAAAACGGGCTGGACGGCTATACATTGATGGTTGGTGATACGCCGGTTATCTTTATCAATGGCCAACGCAGCATTGGCCGACAGCGTTTTACGGCCGCACACGAGTTGGGGCATATTATGCTGGGACACGTGGGACTGTATCAGCAGGTGAATCGTGACCCATTGACCAGCAAGGACCCTTTGGAGCAGGCTGCTAATGCCTTTGCAGTACGTTTACTAGCGCCAGCCTGCGTGCTGTGGGGCTGCGGTGTAAAGACAGCAGCGCATATTGTGCAGCTGTGCGATATCAGCCAGGAAGCGGCGGAGTACCGCATGAAACGTTTGCGCACCCTGTATAAACGCGAGAAATTTTTAAGCGCAGCGCTGGAGCGTAAGGTTTTTGAGCAGTTTAGCGAGTATATAGCAGGCCATCAGCTATAAGCGCTCGTCATTGGCATCTGGCATTTGCTCAATAATGGCTTTTAGCGCGCGGAATTGCTCGTCTGTAAGCAGCTTTCTAATTCTGCTGCCATCGCGGCCAATGCCGTATAGCTCGTTAAGCTGTGGCTGTTCCTGCGTCTGCTCAGCAGAAGGGGTTTCTTCCCAGCCCATCAGGTATTCTGGTGAGGTATGAAAGGCGCGCGCCAAAATTTCGATTCGATCAATTGGTATTTTTTCGGTTTCGCCAGTGGCATAGCGCTGTAGTGCAGATTTTGGTATATGAGTAATCTTGGCTAATTCCCCGTAGGAATAGCCTTTTTTATTGATCATTTGTAAAATGCGCTCTGACTGAATAGACACTTTTATCACCTCTTTGTGTTTTATTATGCCATAACTGTCCCAAAAATGCAAGCAAATAAAAAAAAAAAGGCTTAATTTTGTCCCAAAACAGGGTTGACAGTTGTTGCATTTCAGTATAAAATAAAGTCGTCCCAAAAATAGAACGAAAGGAGATTACGCTATGCTGAACAAGCGACTGTTTTTAGGAAGGATGGTTATGGCGGGTTTTACGCAAAAATCCTTGGCGGAAGCCATTCACATTTCCAAAAACACCTTGAACAACAAAATCAATGGTCGTAGCTTTTTTGATACCCGAGAAATTGAGGAGATTTGTCAGCTTTTACATATTGAGACAGCGGAAGAAAAAGCGGAAATTTTTTTAAGCCAATCGTCTCAAAAATGGGATAGATGCAGAGGAGAGTAAAGCATGAGCGAGAGCAAAAGTCAGCAAATTGAAACAGAAGTGCGTTTATTACTGGAAAACGGCGTACCTCCCTACTTAAACAAAACAGAAATTATGCAATATTTCAATTTGGGACGCAATTCTGTAAACATTATGCTGCGCGGCACACCCCGGCTGGCTGGCGGACGTTATTCGCTGCTGGACTGCGTGCGTGCTATGCACGGGAACCAGGAGGTACATCTATGAATAAAGCGCATGGATTGCCGGCGCCGACTGGGGATAGGCTTTGTCACCCGCTGCTGGCTATGCCCTGTGATACGCAGGGCATAGCCATTGGCGTAAATAGCAGAGGGGAACCGCTGGCACAATGGACGCACCGCCGCGCAGCAAGGCTTGTCGTCCGCTGTGCAGCTGTTTCGCAGCGGCCGGAGGATACATCCATCGGGGAGGAGCAGGTCTTTGTGCCAGTTCGTCCCCGGGAAGATACGCCCCGGCCCTGGCTGAGGCAAGGCGCTGTGTCTCCTGCAGCACCCCTGAGCTGGCGGCAAAAGTGTGAGAGGCGGCAGCCTAAGCGCTGGGCTGTACCGCTGGTCCGTCTAACCCTGCTCTGGTGCCGTCTTGACGCGCAGGGTGATCTGGTAACTTGGCTACTGGGGACTGCGCTGCTTGTTGGCTGTGCCCTGGGTGTGCTTTTGGTACTGGGCTAGTAGCGTATGCAGAGCAGTTTGGTTAAACAACGTAGCTGTAGCGCTTGCGGGCTTCTCTGGGCTGTCAGCGTATCACAGAATCAGCGCCGCTATATTTGCCCCTATTGCACGGCAAAGCCAGGCCGGCAGCCTGTGGAGGCGGCTGCCGCAGCAGACCGGCTGGCGAATCAGAAAAGGAGGAAGCTATAGACAATGGAGATTTTACTGGACTGGACGGGCCGTATTTCTACTGAATATTTCAAAGCGCAGAGCTTTGCACACCCTATGCCGTGCTCTGTCCAAAGTCCGGATAGTGAAGTGCGCGTATCCACAATGACGCAGGCGGATATTCAACGCTACGGCGCTCCTCTACGCCGTATTTGCCGCTGCTGTGGCGTGGAGCGGCGCTTGAGCGACTTTGATTTTTTACCGGACGCGCGTGGTAAATCCATGCCCGCCAGCCCGCACAGCCGAGCCCGAGGAGCGGTATGCCGCTCCTGTACGGAGCAGGCCCGCACTGGGGTAGATGAATCCAATCTATCCCAGAGATGAGAAAACGGAGGAAGTAAGATGGCTATGAGCTGTATTTACCATGGGGAATGTGATGGTTGCATGTACTGCTATGATGCGAGGCCCCACGACAAGGCTGGTTTGGCTGATGTAACTGATGTGTATATGGAGTCGGAGCACTGGCCGTTGTTGTGGCAGCACAGCGGTGCAGCATCAGAGGCTGCCTTTCCCACCGGACAGTCTATGACTATGAATGCAAGCGCTTGGCCGGGAAAACGGCAAAGTGTCCTTTAAAATAAGTATATCCTCCAAGAACCGCCATATTCTTGCGAAGGAAAGACGGCGAGGCAGAGGAAAATACACAGGAGTTGGCATATGGATTACATTGCTCAGATAAGCGCGTTTTGGAATTGGCGGCGTTTGAACGAGCTGGGCGCCAAGCCCACGGCCTTGTACTTTGCTATTTTGGATTGTGCAGCGGCCGGCGGCTGGCTTCAGCCTTTTGGCATTCCCAATTCAACGCTTTTATCCATGATTAAAATGTCGCCCTCAGAGCTGCAT
>CALXSV010000067.1 GCA_944391235.1 uncultured Clostridia bacterium
AGGTGATTCGGTTTACGGCTATCGCAAGGAAAAATACCACTTGAACGGACAGATGCTGCATGCGAAGGTTCTGGGCTTCCGACACCCGCTTTCTGGAAAATATATGGAATTTGAAAGCGATCTGCCAGATTATTTTAGCCAGCTGTTGCAGCAGATGCGGCAGGTAAAGCAGAAATGACTACTTATGTTGAAGAGATTTTGGCTCGTGAAGAGCTGCTTATTGGACAGGAGAATATCGAAAGGTTAAAGGCCTCCCATGTGGCTGTCTGCGGGGTGGGCGGCGTGGGCTCTTATCTTGCCGAGGCGCTAGCACGTTGTGGAATTGGCCGTCTCACCCTAGTTGATTTTGATAGCTATGCGGCAAGCAATATGAACCGCCAGTTGCATGCCCTGCATAGTACGCTGGGGCAGGTTAAGGTGGAGGTACTGGCCAGCCGTATTGCCGATATCAATCCTTTGTGTCGGGTTCGCGCGGTAAAGGCATTTATTTCTGCGGACAATGCAGCCGAGCTGATTGGTCATTGCGATTATATTGCCGACGCCATCGATAGCATTGCCGCCAAGGTGGCCTTAATTCATTATGCTTATCGCAATGCGCTGCCCATTATATCTGCCATGGGCGCTGGACGCAGGCTGGATCCGACTCAGCTACGTGTGGCGGATATCAGTGAAACCTCTATTTGCCCTTTGGCGCGTATTATGCGGCGCGAGCTGCGTAAGGTAGGGATTGCCAGTGGTGTGCGAGTTGTGTTTAGCGAAGAGGCGCCGCGGCGGCAGTTGGGTGATGCGCGTGGGGAGATTGGCAGCATGGTGTTTGTTCCCGCTGCTATGGGCATGCTTATGGCGGCTGAGGTTGTGCGTAGCCGCATTGTGTTAGATGAATAAGGGCAGGTTTTGTTTATGGATTTATTTGATGCAGCAGATATAAATAATCACCGCCAACAGGCGCCCTTAGCTGCCCGCATGCGCCCGCGCTCCTTGGATGAGTTTGTTGGGCAGGAGGATATTGTGGGCAAAGGGCGGCTGCTGCGGCGGGCCATCGAAGCAGACCGTCTGTCCTCCGTAATTTTTTACGGTCCGCCTGGCTGCGGAAAAACTACGCTGGCCCAGATTATCGCAGCGACGACAGGCGGAAATTTTCGTACTTTGTCTGCGGTAACCTCTGGTGTAGCGGATATTCGCGAAGTTTTGCGTTTTGCCCAGGATGAGCTAAGGCTGTATGGCCGCCGCACGGTTTTATTTATTGATGAAATCCACCGTTTTAACAAGTCGCAGCAGGACGCCCTGTTGCCTTCGGTGGAAGATGGAACGATAATTCTTATTGGGGCAACAACGGAGAATCCTTTCTTTGAGGTAAACAGCGCGTTGATTTCCCGCTCCCGTATCTTCCGTTTACACGCTTTAAGCGAGGAGAATATTTATCAGCTGTTAAAGCGTTGCCTGGAGGATGAGAGAGGTATGAAGGCTTATCCTGCACAGATTAGTGAGGAAGCCTTGCGCCATTGGGCGGATGTTTGCGGCGGAGATGCACGTACTGCTTATAACGCCTTAGAGCTGGCTGTTATAACTACACCGCCGGCAGAGGATGGAATTCGCTATATTGATTTGTCTATTGCAGAGGAGAGTATTCAGCAGCGAAATATCAGCTATGATAAGCAGGGCGACTGGCATTATGACGTTATTTCCGCCTTTATCAAAAGTATGCGTGGCTCTGACCCAGACGCTGTTTTGCACTGGATGGCGCGTATGACAGAGGCTGGTGAATCGCCGGAGTTTATTGCCCGGCGCATTGTCATTTGTGCGGCAGAGGACGTTGGTACCGCTGACCCAATGGCCTTGGTGATTGCCATCTCTGCCATGCAGGCTGTGCACTTTGTAGGCTGGCCGGAGGCGCGTATCGCATTGGCAGAGGCGGCAGTTTATGTAGCCTGCGCGCCAAAATCCAATGCCGCTTACATGGGCATTAACGCAGCCATTGCGGATATCCATAATAAGCCTTTTTCCGGTGTACCGCTGCATTTGCGGGAGGCAGGTTATAAAGGCGCCAAGCAGTTTGGCCATGGCAAGGGCTATAAATATCCCCATGATTTTCCCGGCCATTATTGTCCGCAGCAGTATGTTCCTGAGGAATTCTCCGGACATGTTTACTATAAACCCAGCACAAACGGCAGAGAGCAAAAGATTGGCGAACTGCTGAAGCGTTTGTGGGGCGAGGATAGATACAAATGACAAACAGAGTTTTAGTTGCTATGAGTGGCGGAGTAGATAGCTCTGTTGCGGCCGCATTGTTACAGCAGCAGGGCTATGAGGCAATTGGTGTGACCATGGATACTGGCTATGGGGCTGCCCCGCAGCAAGCTGCCGCTGTCTGTGCTGCGCTGGGCATTGCCCATCATCTGCTTGATGTACGGGCTTCCTTTCATGCACAGGTTATCGAGCCTTTTATCCAATCCTATCTGCATGGTCAAACCCCCAACCCCTGTGTTAATTGCAATGCCAGCTTAAAGTTTCCAGCCTTTTTACCATTGATGGAAAAACTAAAAGCAGATTTTTTTGCAACTGGCCATTATGTGCGCCTCCGCAAGCTGGATGGCCGCTATGTGCTGCATTGTGCAGCGGACTCCAAAAAGGATCAGTCGTATTTTTTATATAAGTTGCCACAGGCAATTCTTTCTCGCTGTCTTTTTCCCTTGGGAGAACTGACAAAGGAGCAGGTGAGGGAATTGGCCCTGCGCTACCAGCTGCCTTCTGCACAGCAAAAGGACAGCTATGATGTGTGTTTTGTTACAAATGGCGATTACCGCGCCCTGCTTGCCAATTATGTGGAACAGCCCTTTACTCCCGGTGAAATTCTGAATGTTCATGGTGAAATCGTTGGAGAACATAAGGGATTGGCCAATTATACCATTGGACAGCGTCGTGGGCTGGATTTGGCCCTTGGCTATCCCGCCTATGTGCTTCGTCTGGATACACGGCATAACCGTTTGATTGTGGGTAAGCGCTCGTTATTGTATGCAGAGCATGCTTTTACCGCTGAGAATAACTGGCTGCCTTTTGCGCAATTGACACAGCCCATAGAGGCACAGGTAAAGATACGATATCTGGCAGTTCCCAAGGCAGCCAGGCTTGTTCCGCTGGACAATTCCTGCGTAAAAATTTGTTTTGACGAGCCGGAGTGGGGCATTACACCCGGACAGTCGGCTGTCTTTTATCAAAATGATTTGCTGCTGGGCGGGGGAATTATACAACAAGCATGAAAATTTCAATATGGTAAAAAATATAGTCGCTTTAGGGCGGCTATTTTTTTATAAGTAAGGAAATCCTATGTTCATATAAATAGATCCCAGCGGTTTATTTATATTGGCAATAGATTAACTATCAATCGTGCGGAGGTGAAAAAAATGCGCAAGAAAAACGTGTATGGCTGGATGATTGCCGGTAGCATGATTGGCGGTCTTGGCGCTTATATTTTGCAAAACAGTAATATGAGCGGCAAGAAGCTGAAGCGGAAGGTAAAAGCCAAAACAGCGAAGGTGGCCAACACCGTATCCCGAGAGGCCGGCGAGATGCTGAGCATGGTGGGACACTCTTTAACAAACCGCTTTCATTAATCCCGGGTGGCGCAAGCCACCCTACATAAAAGCGGGCAAAGGGTATTAAAATGTATTTTTTTTATAAAAAGCGTGCTTTATGCCTTGTAATGTGTTAAAATAGTTTGTTGTATAATGCACATTTATAAGGAGTAGCCGACCATGAAGTACATGACCGCCAAAGAGATACGCGAAGCTTTTATCTCTTATTTTGAATCAAAGGGACATCGTCATGTAGACAGTTCCTCTTTGGTACCGCACAATGATAATACGTTATTATTTACCAACGCCGGTATGGTACAGTTTAAAGATGTATTCCTCGGTGTAGATAAACGCGATTATTCTCGGGCTACCACTGCGCAGCGCTGTGTGCGTGCCGGGGGTAAGCACAATGATTTAGACACGGTGGGACGTACCGCCAGACACCATACCTTTTTTGAGATGATGGGGAACTTTAGCTTTGGCGATTATTTTAAACGCGACGCCATAAGTTTTGCCTGGGAATTTTTAACTCAGGTGCTGGAATTGCCCAAAGACAAGCTGTATGCCACTGTGTATGAGAAGGACGATGAGGCCTTTGCGCTATGGCAGGAAATTACCGGTTTAACTGCGGATCGTATTTTCCGTATTGGCGCTAAGGACAACTTCTGGGCCATGGGCGATACCGGTCCTTGCGGCCCCTGCTCGGAAATCTTTTTTGATCGTGGGGAAAAGTATACCTGCGATGCGCCGGAGTGCGGTATTGGCAAATGCGATTGTGACCGTTGGATGGAGATTTGGAATCTGGTCTTTATGCAGTATGAACGCGATGAAAAAGGCGAGTTAACGCCTTTGCCCCGTCCCAGTATTGATACGGGCATGGGTTTGGAGCGCGTGGCCTCTATCCTGCAGGGTGTAGACAGCAATTATGATACCGATATTATGCGCGGGATTATTCATGGTGTGGAAGAACTTACAAATTTGGAATACCATGGCGACCAGCGAGGTTTTCCTTTCCGTGTTATCGCTGACCATGCGCGTTCCTGCTCCTTTATGATCGCAGACGGCATCATGCCCTCCAATGAAGGGCGCGGTTATGTTTTGCGGCGCATTTTACGCCGCGCCGCACGCTTTGGCATGACGCTGGGTTTGACCGAGCCCTTTTTATATAAGATGGTGCCTCTTGTTAGCAGCTCCATGGGGGATGCTTACCCAATTATCCGGGAAAAAGAAGAGCATGTGACGCGGGCCATTAAAATGGAGGAAGAGCGTTTCCATACCACTTTGCAGGCTGGTATGGGGATTGTCAATACGATCATTGCGAGGATGAAGCAGGCGGGGCAGACGCAGATCAGCGGCAGCGATTTGTTTATGCTTTATGATACCTATGGCTTCCCGCTGGATTTGGCCAAGGATATTGCAGAAGAAAACAATTTCACCATTGATGAAGCGGGTTTTCAGGCTTGCATGGATGCGCAGCGGGCTAAGGCGAAACAGGCGCAAAAAGAAGCTGGCGGGGAGGATATGTCCTTAATTCTCGGACAAATGCTGCTTTCTGTTCCGCTCAATCGCTTTTTGGGCTATACCCAGCTGGAGGCGCAGGCGCAAATCCGTGCAATTGTGGTAAACAAGGAGATGCGCGAGCGTGCCATGGCAGGGGAAGAGGGCTGGTTGGCCTTAGATAACAGTCCTTTTTACGCTGAGCAGGGCGGTCAGATTGGCGATACCGGTCTTGTTATCGGACCTCTGGGCACGGCGGAAATTATCGATACGCAAAAGTTGCACAGCGGTTTGTTTGTGCATAAATTTGTAGTTAAAAATGGCGAAATTCATAAAGATGATGTGCTTGCTGCCAAAGTAGATGTTACGCGTAGAATGGCCATTGCCAGGAATCACTCTGCAACCCACCTGTTGCATAAGGCCCTGCGTATGGTGTTGGGTGATCAGGTGCATCAGGCTGGCTCTCTGGTTACGGATGAGCGTTTGCGCTTTGACTTTAATTACTTTGAACCCTTGACCTTAGAGCAGTTGCAGCAAATTGAAGATATCGTCAATAATGCAATTTTATCCAATATGGAAATCACTACCAGAGAAATGCCGCTTGAAGAGGCAAAATCTACGGGTGCCATGGCCTTTTTTGATGAAAAGTATGGCGATATTGTTCGGGTGGTTTCCATGGGCGATTTCAGTCATGAGTTGTGCGGCGGTACGCATTGTCAGCACACCGGCGATATTGGTCTGATCAAGGTACTGGGAGAAAGCGGTATCGGCTCTGGGATGCGGCGTGTTGAAGCCTTGACTGGTACTGGCGCATTACAATATCATCGCCAGCAGGAAGAAAAACTATCCCGCGTAGCTGCTGCTTTAAAAACCACTACTGCAAATATAGAAAAACGTTTAGAAAGCATATTGCAGGAAAACCGGCAGCTGGCTAAGGAAAATGATAAGCTACAGGCACAGCTGCATAGCAACAGCATTGAGGATTTATGGAAAAACGCTGAGCAATTGCAAGGCATCAGCATTCTTAGCGCACAGGTTGAGGCTGCGGATGTACCGGCGCTGCGCTCTATTATGGACATGCTGCGCGACCGTTTGCCGGATTCAGCCATTATTCTGGCTGCCGCTATGGAAGATAAGGTAGCTTTTGTCGCCGCTGTATCTGAAAAGGCTAAGGCAGCTGGTCTGCATGCTGGTAAAATTATTAAGGACGTGGCCGCTGTATGCGGTGGCTCTGGCGGCGGACGGCCAGATATGGCGCAGGCTGGCGGTAAGGACAGCAATCCGGAAAAGATTCAGGCTGCTCTGGAAAAAGGAAGGAATCTGATAAAAACAGCTTTATCCTGAAGAATAAACAGGAAAAAACAACTGTATCACGAATAATAAATATGTTAGAAATTTGCCTGTAATTAGTTTGCGAATCTGGCGGCGAAAGCGAGGGATTACCTTGGAGAGTGAATTCAAATTCGGTACCTTTACCGGTGATGAAACGATGACCTTTAGTGTTAAGGACGAGGAAAAGCTGAATCCCGGTGAAGTGTTGCATGCTGTTTATGCCGCGCTTTTGGAGAAAGGCTATAACCCGATAAATCAGTTGGT
>CALXSV010000068.1 GCA_944391235.1 uncultured Clostridia bacterium
CAATCTCTGCTGCGAAGGCCCATTTCTCTATCCATCATTTTTCTGACGAGGAATTTCTGAACCGCTTGGCGGAGCGTCTGCCCGCCTGCAAAAAGGGCAAGCGGTGCATCAACATCAAATACGGAGATGAAGCGTCCCTTCATGCGGTAGAGGCAAGTATCCGTGATTTTCTGGAGATCTACCATTTTGAAGGGGGCGCGCCCCGATGAATGGTACAGAGGAAATCGGCTGCTGCGGCGCCTACTGCGGGACCTGCCGGGAGTATTTGAAAACCTGCAAGGGTTGCAAGCCGGGGTACCTGGACGGCTCCCGGGATCTGAGCCGGGCAAAGTGTAGGATGAAGAAATGCTGCCTGGCCAGAGGCCACATCACCTGCGGGGACTGCGGGGAGTACGAGTCCTGCAAGATCATTCAATCATTTCTCAACCACCCCGGCTACAAATACGCCAAATACAAGCAGGCATTGGAGTTCATCCGCGCCCATGGCCACGCTGCCTTCCTGAACGCGGCAAAGCACTGGAAAAATGCCCACGGTAAATATCCGAGGTAGACCCCCCTGGAAGAAGTAATACCACCGGCTGAAATCTGTGGATGTTCAGCTGGCGGTATTCTTTGTTTATAGCATGTTAAAAACTGATATACCTGGGAGACTTGTATTCCTCCCAATTAGAATCCACTTAAGCAGACCTTGCTCCATTAAATGGCGTCTCCTTGTGCTCTTTACCTAATGTTACCTTTTTCTGACATAGCCTGCTCAGCATCTTCACGCGTAATCCTATAATACTGCAATACGCGAAGAACATTCGTGTTAGATGTTTGCCCTTCAACATCATTAAAGTCATTATGTTCAATAATAGGTTTAATAATCTGCATTTCTTTTTCGGTAAGTGAGTTGAAATCACTCCACCACTTTTCTGTCATGCCGATTCCTTCAAAGTAAAAGCGGTAGATAATCATAGACTCGGGCATATACAGCAATTTATAGAATTCTTCCTCATTTGCTCCAAATGCCTTACAAAAGAAATCGTGTCCTTTTCCCACCTTACCTTTGGTAGAGTTAAGTATCGCCTGAACTGTTCTAATAAATTTTCTATTCCAATACTTTCCAATATAGTCACGATTACTGAAATAGTCTGGATCTTCAATCGGATGATATTTCATCGGAAATGAGTAAATACTGGCATTCAGTTTTTCACATAACTCAACATTTAGTTTAAGACGCCAATACAGTTCGATGGGTTTATCCTCAAAATTATATAAAATATAGTTCGAAAGATTCGTGTGCCCGTGCCTAACAGCAGTACGAACTGCCTCTTCATATTTTTCCCGAAGCGACCAATGGTCAAATGCAATTCTAACTGGGCGAATTGGGATTTCCGCGAGTTTAGCCATATTCTCATCCGTAATTAATCTGGAGTCAATGCCTTGGTTAAAATCAACATACCTACGCTTGGGACGATTAGTATAGAAGTCTTCAAAATATGGTTTAAGCGTTTCATAGGTCTCAAGAATTGCAGTTTTGGTAGCAGTGTGCTCTTCAAGCAAATGCCTATCTTTCAACAAATCATAAATGTCCTGCATTTTGACGGCGCCATACTTTTCAATTAACTTTTTATACTGCTTTACACAAGATCTGATATATCCTCGATCATTTTGTCCTGTGCGCAAATTTTGTATTGCGATTTCAAAGTAGTTGGGGGCAATATAAGTCGAATCCGCCGAGAAACCCGCTTTTTTGATATCTTCAATAATATCATTGAAACGACAAGAAGCCAAAACGTTGTTATCCAGAAGAAGCAGATCTCTTTTGGCCCCATATTGCGCTTCTGCCGTAAGAACTTGTTCAGATACTGGAAGATACTCTTTATATACTGGCTCCAACTTCGGAACCGCACAGAATTTACATTTATTAACACATCCGCGCGTCATATATGCATAATAAGCATTTGATGCAGGATATTGATAATCTATTTCCTCCAAAATCGAATAGTCAAGAGGCAAGGTATCAATAACCATGTCATTCCCCGGGTCGAGTTGGCCAGGAATATCTAATGTTCCTCGATGAGGTTTAATTCCCGTGGCAGCTTCAATTCGGTCAGCAAGGATCGTCGCCATAACGCCACCAACCATTACACCATCTGGAGTCTTACACAATTGCTTCACAAAATTAATCGTATCAATTGTAATATCCCAGTAAAATGTGAACAATGTAGTTACACCGACACGATCATACTTACGAAACTGTGGCTTAAAGTAATCTTTCCGATAAAAGAATTTCCGATAGTACCGGAATAGATCCATGATAATGGGATTTGTATCATGTCCAGGAACATCATCCAGAAATTCTATGGACCCCTTTTTTAGATACTCACAAATTTGAGGCTTATATAATTCCCAAAAAATACTATCGTTATTAGCGTATAGCTGCGATTTAAGCATCTCATAGGTATCATTTAGCACCAAGTCTTTCAAGTTTCCTTTAAAAAAGGTTACATGATCCCCAAGATTCTTATAATATGTTGAAAGCTTCATTAAACCCATAGGAGGATACTTGTTTTTATAATTGGGTTCAACCAATAAAATTTGACGGTTCATTTGCTCAGTTCTTCCTGTATTTTATTTATCACCATATTGGCGGTGTCTAATGGCAAAATGGCTCTCAAAATGGCATATATTCGGCTGATAGTTTTCTGCTCTTTCTTGCTGAATTTTGATAATTTTTGTGCCATATATTCTTGTGGCTTCGCAGTTTCCTTTGGTGGTTTTGATTCTGCCGGAGATGGGTTGACAGGATATTTCTCCCGCAATGCCTGATAGACTCTGGATAGAACTTCATCATCCTTTTCTTTTTGGTCTCGAGTGGCAATTTGCTTTGCTGCTTTTTCTGCTGCTTTTTTCTGTGTTTCCAGTTTCGCCTCATGTGCCTGTTTGTCGTCGGCATTTAGGAAACCACCTGTCGTGACTTTTTTCTGATAATCTAACTGGCATGTGTGAAGATCCTGTTGTTTCTGAAGAGCTTTTTTATAGTCGTTTGCGTAGTGGTATATGGTCTTGAATCTGTCATAAAACAGCGGGTGCAGCAATCGTTCAAACTCTCGGCATGTGTCATTTAAATTGAAATAATCCCGTCGTGCATTTGGAATCAAATCTTCATCAACCGCAAATACTTCACCAATAAAGTAAAGACAACCTCTGGTTTCAAAATAGAAATCATGCGCAGAGAAGGTATTCTCATTTCCAATTTGAATGTTCGCTTTTCGCAATCTAATTCCTCTCATTGGGTTGATAGACGGAATCTGCTTCTCAAATTTACTTATACCATACCACATCCAAGCCAATGGTTTATCGCTGTTTTCAGGAAAAATCTTAAATGCAATATCAACGATTTCGTCATACGCTTTTTTCTGTCCATTGGTTGTGGCCTCATACAACTTTGTACTGTATGGTTTAAAGATTCTTTCGCCGCATACAAACACTTGATATTCATCAATAGTGAAACCATGCTCTCTGGCGAAATCTGCGATTTTTGCCTTAAAAATAAAACCGGTAGCATATGGAATAGGCGCAACAGAACGCAGATAGTCAATCACTTTGTCTTTCTGTAAAAGCTCTTCGGATGTTCTCTCAATTCCGATAAGCTCTACTTTAAAGAAATGGTCGTCCAAATTGCAGTCTTCTTGAGAAAATTCAGTAACCATGTCAACAAGCTCAGCTGCAGAGGGATTTTGA
>CALXSV010000069.1 GCA_944391235.1 uncultured Clostridia bacterium
CCGCACAGGACTGGAGATGGGCCGCGCGCAGGCCATGCAGGCTGAGGCGGCCGGCATCGAGCCGGATGTACGCATGAACCCCATTCTGCTCAAGCCAAACACTGATATGGGCAGCCAGCTGATTGTAAACGGTCAGCTGCGCGGCAACATGCAGGCCAGCGCATATTTTTCTTATAAGCAGCAGCTAATACCGGATATTTTGCAGGCTTATCAATCGCTCTGCGCAGACTACGAGATCCTGGTACTGGAGGGTGCGGGCAGTCCTGCGGAAATCAATCTGAAAAGTCAGGATATCGTCAATATGGGACTGGCTGAAATGGTGGACGCGCCTGTGCTGCTGGTTGGCGACATTGACCGGGGCGGCGTATTTGCCCAGCTATATGGAACCGTAGCCTTACTGGAAGCCAAGGAGCAGCAAAGAATTAAGGGGCTGATTATTAACAAATTCCGTGGAGATGTAGACATACTAAAGCCTGGTTTGCGTATGTTGCAAGAAAAAACCGGGCTATCCATCCTGGGCGTGGTGCCTTATCTATCGGTTGACCTGGAGGATGAGGATAGTCTGGCTCCGCGGCTTGACCGCTGGGAGCGGCGGGCTGCAATTGATATTGCGGTTATCCGCTTACCGCATATTTCTAATTTCACGGACTTTAACGCACTGGAGCAGCAGCCGCAAACCAGCGTACGTTATGTGGCCCGGCCCACGCAGCTGGGCAATCCGGATTTACTGATTTTACCCGGCAGTAAAAATACTATGGCAGATTTGCAGTGGTTACGCAGCTGTGGGCTGGAATCCCTAATCCAAGACAAAGCAAAAGCCGGACTACCTCTGATTGGTATTTGTGGTGGATATCAGATGCTGGGCGAAAGCATTTCCGATCCGCAAGGAGAGGAGAGGGGAGGCCATATCGCGGGTATGCGGCTGCTGCCCGTGCACACGGAATTTTCCAGCAGCAAGCGTACCGCACGTGTCCGTGGAAGCATCTGCCAGCAAAAAGGTTTTTTTTCCTGTCTTTCCGGCTATGGCTTTTCCGGCTATGAAATGCATATGGGACAGACCAGGCGCATTGCAGAAGCCAGCCCCTTTGCACTTATTTCCACGCCAGATAAACAGCTGGCGGAGGATGGAGCGGTGCAGGGCAATGTGCTGGGGACCTATGTACATGGTCTGTTTGACAGCGGCAATGTTGCGGCCAATTTGTGCGCAGCTTTGCGCCAGCAAAAAGGACTTTCTACCACGCCCATGCCGCTTCCCGTACTGGATTATACGGTCTATAAAGAGCAGCAGTATAATGAACTGGCATCCTGCTTGCGTCAATCCCTAGATATGCGGCAAATTTATGCTATTATGGGCATAAAGCAAAGAAAAGCAGCGTCCGTTAGTACGCTTGAATGAGCAAAAGACCGTACAAGGATATTGTACGGTCTTTTAGCTATTTTAAGCTTTATTGTGCTGTGCAGCGACCACTTACAGGGTAAGGGAAGGGGCTGTATAGCTGCGTGCTCCAAGCTCCTGATCCAGCATATACAGGCCTTTGGCATCAGAGCCGAACAGCTCCATCTTTTTGATCATATCGTCAGCATTTTTTTCTTCTTCACCCTGCTCTTTGACAAACCAGTCCAGAAATTGTAAGGTACGGAAGTCCTTTGCCTCAGAAGCCGCCTCATAAATAGTATGAATTAAATCTGTAACATACTGCTCATGTGCCAGGCCTGCTTTCAAGGGGTCAATGTTTTCCTTCAAAACAATGTTTGGCTTGTCAATGGCCTCCAGCGAAACAGCTACGCCATTATTCTGTAGGTACTGCATAAAAAGCAGGGCATGATCGCGTTCTTCCTGTGCCTGTACCTGATACCAGTTGGCAAAACCATCCAAGCCTTTTTCCTTATAGAAATTGGCAAAATCCAAATATAAATAGGCAGAATAAAATTCCTTATTGATCTGGGTGTTTAGCAGCTTTGCTACCTGCTCGTTTAACATAAGCGTTTCTCCTTTCGCATACATATTTATCAGCTATTTTTTATAAGTTAGTTTATACATACTCATTATAGCGTCCCCGATGGGTGAAAGCAATAGATTTCATCTGAAATATCTCCAATGGTAGCGTGCCTCTAAAAGAGATAACCGTCAGAGCCTTTATCCATACGATGAACTCGCCTCGGCTTTGCGCCTACTTTGGAATAAAGGGCTCATCCATGGTATAGATGAGCCCTTATAGAGAAAAGAGAGAAGAGAAAATTAGATTAGAGATTCATACAGTTTGCTAATCTCTTCTACGCTGGTATCGCGGGGATTGCCGGGACGGCAAGCATCGTCATAAGCAGACTGCGCCAGGAAGGGGATATCCTCTCGTTTGACGATTTCCTTTAAATCTGCGGGAATACCAACATCCAGAGCCAGCTGGCGAACCGCGTCAATGGCCGCCTGGCGGTATTCAGCCTGCGACATCGCGTCCACGCCCTGTACACCCATGGCACGGGCAATTTCACGGTATTTTTCACCAGTAGCAGGCGCGTTGTATTCCATAACCGTAGGCAGAATAATGGCATTGGCAATACCATGCGGCGTATCATAGAAAGCGCCCAGCGGATGTGCCATGGAGTGGACAATGCCCAGGCCTACATTAGAAAAGCCCATGCCTGCGATATACTGGCCCAAGGCCATATCCTCGCGACCTTGCGGCGTATTGTTTACTGCGTCGCGTAGGGAGCGGGAGATGATTTCAATAGCCTTTAAATGGAACATGTCGGAAAGCTCCCAAGCGCCTTTGGTAATATAACCCTCAATAGCGTGGGTAAGCGCGTCCATACCTGTTGCGGCGGTCAGGCCTTTGGGCATGGTACGCATCATATCCGGGTCGACAAAGGCGACAACGGGAATATCATGCGGATCTACGCAAACCATTTTGCGGTTCTTTTCTACATCTGTAATTACATAGTTAATCGTTACCTCAGCGGCTGTACCGGCTGTCGTAGGTACGGCAAAGATGGGCATGCATTTGTTTTTGGTATCCGCAACGCCTTCCAGACTACGTACATCGGCAAATTCCGGATTCGTAACAATAATTCCCACAGCTTTTGCAGTGTCCATGGAAGAACCGCCGCCAATAGCGATGATGTAATCCGCACCGCTGGCCTTTATGGCCTCCACCCCATGCTGCACATTTTCAATGGTGGGATTGGGTTTAATATCCGAATATATTTCGTAAGCAAGGCCCGCCTTTTCCAGTATATCAAGAACCTTCTGGGTAACGCCGAATTGAATCAGGTCAGGGTCAGAACATACAAATGCTTTTTTAAAACCGCGAGCCTTGGCTTCGTCGGCAATGGCAGAAATAGCACCTGCGCCATGATACGATGTTTCGTTAAGGATGAATCTGTTCATCATAATTTTGTTCCTCCTTCAATTCTAATGTATGCATGTGCCTTACTTAACTTCATTATAGACACATTTGCCATTTTTTTGCAATATATATGTCCATTTATTTTCATTGTTTGGTATGGATATATTATAAATTTTAGTTATGATTGTTATAAATTTTTTATCAGTATTATATTTATAGATATTCAATTATCGATATATCAGTATTTATAATAATTCAGTACGCTTCTTTCTGTGACATAGCAACTGGCCGGGAGCAAACAGCAAAAAAGAAATTACACTTTCTTTATTGACAAGCAGGAATGAATATGATATTTTTTATTGAAAATGCTTTTATTTTTGCTCTCATACTAGGTGGCTAAGATGGATAAACACTTTGAGAAAATCGGTTTTTTTTGTTCTGTTGTTTCTTCAACAATAGGGTCTACTTATTGTGTACAAAATATGTATGCGCTTTCCTGTGCAGACATCGCTCCGGCCATGTCTGCTTTTTTTGCACTTATTCTGCTGTTGTTTATGCATAGCGGCAACCCTTTGGCCGGCTTGTTATGCCTGCTGCTATTGCCAGCGTGGGGAATCAATTTAATACCTAACCCCCAAAAGCATGATTTTTGCATGGCCTGATGAGAAAAGCAATTTCAGGTTATTCATGTAAAGGAAAGCAGTTCTGCTTTTGGATCAGAACTGCTTTTAATTTTTGTAGATGAATTTTTAGAATGATAGAAAGGCAGGTTGTATGTTTATGGAAGCAAAAGATTTAAACTGGAGTGAACTGGGCTTTAGCTATGTTAAGACAGACAAGCGGTTTTCAGCTGTGTATAAAGATGGGAAATGGAGCGATGGGCAGCTGATCGATGACGCAATCATGCATATCTCAGAATCCGCTGGCGTACTACAATATGCGCAAACCTGTTTTGAGGGGCTTAAAGCCTACAGAACCGAGGATCAGCGAATTGTTGTATTCCGACCTGAACTGAATGCGCAGCGTATGGATGACAGCTGTGAGCGTCTACGTATTCCTCAGCTTCCGCAGGGCATGTTTTTACGCGCTGTGGAGGAAACCGTTAAAGCCAACGTGCAGTGGATTCCGCCTTATGGCTCCGGCGCAACCTTGTATCTGCGTCCCTTTGTTTGTGGTACTGGCGCTGTCATTGGCGTGGCGCCGGCTCCGGAATACGAGTTCCGCCTCTTTTGTACGCCGGTTGGTCCCTATTTTAAAGGCGGCATGAAGCCCATCCGCATTACGGTAAGCGATTTTGACAGAGCCGCGCCGCATGGCACCGGCCATATTAAGGCGGGCCTGAATTATGCTATGAGCTTGTATGCCTCTTACCAGGCTAAACATGATGGCTTTGCTGAAAATATGTACC
>CALXSV010000070.1 GCA_944391235.1 uncultured Clostridia bacterium
CAGCGCATCGGTGTCAATAAAGTTTTCCAGACCCACAAAGCATACAGCCAGGGTGCCCACCACATTCTCCTTGGCAATGAAGCCAGTGACGGCGGCGGCAGCCAGCTGCCAGCTGAGAACACCCACAATGGGTATCAGCAGATAGGCAAATGGACCGGCGATGGAAGCCAGGATAGAGCTATCAGCGGTCTCGGCCACCTGGAAGCTCCAGTTGAAGGTCTGCATAATCTGCACAGCAGTGTTGCACAGCAAAATGATGGTGGCAGCCTTTACAATGTAGGCCCAGCCCCGGGCACACATGGCCTTGAAAGCAAACCCGAGAGAAGGCACTTTGTATTCAGGCAGCTCGATAATGAAGAAAGACTTCCGGTTTTTGTAACCGGCGATCTTATTAACCAGCAGAGCACCCAGAAAGATGAGAATGATACCGGTAAAGTACATGGTGAAACTCACCCAGCCCGCATCATCAAAGAAGGCGCCGGCAAACAGAGCGATCACAGGGATCTTGGCACCACAGGGCATGAACGGGGTAAGCATAGCAGTAGCCCGACGTTCACGCTCGTTGCGGATGGTACGGCTGGCCATAACGCCTGGGATGGCACAGCCGGTGCCAATGACGAAGGGAATCACAGACTTGCCGGATAGGCCCACCTTTTTAAAGATAGGATCCAGAACCACGGAGACGCGGGACATGTAGCCGCAATCCTCCAGCAGTGCAATCAGGAAATACATAATCATGACGAGAGGCAGAAAACCAACTACAGCACCCACGCCGCCAATTATGCCATCGGCCAACAGGGCGGTCAGCAGCGGATTGGCATTGGCCAAGCTGTCCGCCACAAAGCCCTGGAAAGTCTCGATCCAAGCCACCAGGGTGTCTGCAATAAGCGGCCCCACCCAGACCTGAGAAATCTGGAATACCAAGAACATGACCACAGCAAAGATGGGAATACCGGCGAATTTATTAGTGAGAACAGCGTCGATGGCATCCCCTGCTCCCTTTTCGCGAGTAAGTACCTTACGTTTTTCCACTTGCGAAACCAATTGGTTGACAAAGGCAAAACGCTTGCGGTCTGCTTCTTCCACAACCTTCTTATCGGTCAGATCAATATCGCCCTGAACATAGGGTGCCTTCTGCCCCTTACCCTTCTGCGCCACCGCGGCATCCACCACAGCTTTCAGGCCCTCGGCAACGGTTGAAATCGTTTCAACTACCGGACACCCCAGCTTCGCAGATAGGGCGGCAACATCAATCTTGGTCTGCTTTTTAGCATTGATATCGCTCTTGTTCAGAGCAACCACCACAGGAATCCCCAGTTCCAAAAGCTGTGTGGTGAAGAACAGGCTACGGCTCAGATTAGTGGCATCCACAATATTGATGATGGCGTCAGGATGTTCGTGCTTTACATAGGAACTGGTGATACTCTCCTCCGAAGTGAAGGGCGACATGGAGTAAGCACCTGGCAGATCTACAGCGATCAAATCCTCCGTTCCACTGATATAAGCCTTTTTGATGGGATGTTCTTTCTTTTCCACCGTAACACCGGCCCAGTTTCCTACCTTTTCATTCCGCCCAGTGAGAGCGTTGTACATGGTAGTTTTACCGGAGTTCGGGTTGCCGGTCAAGGCAATACGCATGATATTTCCTCCTCTTTATCTGTGCAATGTATTTTATTCACAGTCCGATAGTTATCCGAAGCTAACCGTCAGACAGAATAAACCCAGCTTTGGAGACATCAAGATATGTGTCTGTACCATAGCAGTTTAGGTCTTATATCTCGATGGCTGAGGCCAACTGATTGTCAATATTATAGCGTCCATCCTTGATAGAGACCACACAGCCGCCTTTCATATGGGATACGACGGTAACCGGTTCTCCTGCGTAGCAGCCAAGAGAAAACAAGAAAGCGTTTAGTTCCTCATCCTCCGTATTGATCTGCTTGATGATATATTCCTGCCCATCCTGAGCATCCAACAATGTCATACCCTTCACCTTCTCAGTTTTGTTTCGTCAAATTACTTAAAAATTAGTTAGCACAAAGCAACTAACATGTCAAAAAATCAGGTTAGCACTCCCTAACCCTTTGATATCATATATCACATGATGAAAAATGTCAAGTCATGCAAAAGAAAATATCGGACTTATACTTACTTTTTAACAAACGCACAATTATATTACAAATTATTTTTCCGATTTGTGCTAAGACAACAATTCCAAAAGGCTTTACCGTGTAATTTTCTTGTTCACCAGCCAATTCCTATGACTTTTATTCGATTCCGTTATGTCGCCCACCTATGCTGCTCGTCTACAACATTAGAGTC
The DNA here is from genome assembly GCA_944391235.1 of uncultured Clostridia bacterium. GTDB lineage: Bacteria > Bacillota > Dehalobacteriia > UBA4068 > UBA4068 > CALXSV01. The sequence continues at coordinate 2,323 of CALXSV010000070.1, forward strand.
TTAACCGTCAACTGCCTTTCCGAACACAGATTCCGGATTCTGGGCTTGAGCATTTCTTTCGGAGGCCTAGTTCTCACATGAATCAGTTCAGCACTGCTTCTAAAGTTTGTAGACTCTCAGGAAAATTACTCACTATGGGTTCTTCAATATATCTACTCTAATTGGTAAGTCTCGCCTTTTCTTAACCCACAATTGTTCTGCATGGTATCATGAATTGTTAGGCAATACTCGTAGTGTTCTAATTGCCAATGCGATCTGAAACGGCACTAATGTTGAATTCAATACGCTGCTGAGCCACGAAATAAATTCCAGTATTGTCAAAAGATCAAAAACACTGAGATAATACAATAAATCTCTCAACCTCAGAGCAAATCTCATGGCAGTTGTACAAAGCGTCTTTTGGCCATGTACATTGACAACGAAATAAATATATGCTAGAATCCACATAGTTAGCTTGGACTAACCACATAGATTCTTTTTAGCGCGTATCAAAATTTATAACAGCTCCACTATGGTTGGGTATTTCGCGCTGAGTTTGTAACACATAGATGCAGGTAGACAGGAAGTGATAAGATTGGAAGTAGGCGCGTCATCGGAAGATTATCTGAAAGCGATTTTTATCCTTCAGAAAATGATGGGAACAGTGCGCTCAGCAGATGTCGCACGATACTTGAATGTATCAAAACCCAGTGTGTTCTACGCTGTATCCACCTTGCGAAACAATGGATTTCTCCATGTAGACGATCAACACTTCTTGCTATTAACGAAAGCAGGACGTACAATTGCTGAAAATACGTTTGAAAAACACAAATTCTTTTCCGCGATACTGATTGAAGCCGGCGTTGAACCTAAAACCGCTGAAAAAGAAGCCTGTCGTATTGAACATACAATTAGTACAGAATCTTTTCAACGGCTGAAGCAATTTATAGTAGATCATATCAACAACGATCGCTTTTGATGTGTTCACTAAAGCCTGCATTCCAAGTCAAATGTGTCTTGAAACCGTAAGTAAAATTAAAGTTGATTGCATAAAAAGTTACTGGAGCTCACGTTGTATTTCTCCGCTTTTTAGGCGTGGTAATCCTGCAATGAAGCCGTATGACTATTAGGGAATACGTCCCCAAAAAGGATATAAAAAGATTGCTGAAAGGATAAGACATATATGCCTCAATTGGGTATTATAGAGGACACCCTTTTCATCCCTATGCTGGGAAGAATCTATGCTAGCGAGCATTGTCCACAGATCCTATACGACCAAAAGGCATTGGAGTTAAAGAAGAAGTTGCCGCGCAATCTGTTAAGGCGGAACCGCCAGAGTCAATATACGATGTTGGCCTCCGCCGTACGCTCTGCCAATTTCGATCGTTATATCAGAGCCTTTCTGGAGCACAAAGCAGACGGGGTAATTGTCCAGCTTGGATGCGGTCTCGAGACAACTTATGATCGCTGTGACAACACGAAGGCACGCTGGTATTCCGTAGACCTGCCTCATGTGCTAGAATACCGACGGGAGCTTCTGCCTGAGCCAGAGCGGGAAACCTATCTTGCTGGGGATGCCTTTGCCGAGGACTGGATCAGGCAGATTCGTGCAGACGTATCAGACGCACCTATCTTCATTACCGCAGGCGGACTATTCCACTATTTTGAGGAAAGCAAGGTTGTTGGACTTTTGCGGATGCTCACAAAGTTTGGTGATATTCAAATTATTTTCGACACTATAAGCAAAAGCGGCATGACCATGATGCGAAGCAAGTACATGAAGCAAGTGTGTCGTGCGGATGTGCCAATGTTTTTCTATGTGGATTCCGCAACAGAACTTGTCAAAAAAATAGGCTGTGGTGTCAGAGTTTTGGCAGAGGCACCCTACTATCGCCATATCCCCCGAAATGGTTTGATGTTGTCCACGAAGATCAGTATGGCCGTCTCTGATCGATTAAACATGGTAAAAATGATACACCTCACCGCCTAAGATATTTGAGATGAATGCCGATTGGAAAATGTCGCAGGTAGATAAGGAAATACAAAAACTCTAATATTCATGGCATTACAAAAGTAGAAGTTAAGGTATCATCGAAAGATTGATACCTTTTTCTGTTACTTAAAATCCCCACATTCATATAACACAACTTCTTTTGCTACAATGTAGTCAAAGGAAGAACGCTCATAACGCATCCCTTCTTAATGAAAATACGTTATTTGATTTGGAGTATACATTTTAACGCCTTTTTTGCAATGAGTAAAAGCATTAGCATTTTTAATTACTTTCTTAAAACACCCTGATTTTTACTTTCCCAGTATGAACATATATGACCTTTGAACATGACAAGTTTACCATGAAGCCCACCCTTGACGAAGCCGGGAGGCTCATTCTACGGCAGGACTACCGGCTGGACACGCTGAACTGCGAGAACAAGGTTTTCGCCCTGTCCTGCATACAGACAAATCTGCGGTACGGCAAAAACAGCAAACGAGAGTACATCAAGAGCCACCACTATATCATCAGCTTTGACCCACGGGACGCAGTCGACAACGGCCTGACCGTTGACCGGACGCAGGCGTTGGGGGCTTGCCTACTGCAAAGAGCATTCCCCGGACACCAAGTCCTTGTCTGCACCCACCCGGACAGACACAACCATAGCGGCAATAGCCATGTGCATATTGTCATCAACAGTCTGCGGATTACCGAGGTGGAGCGCAAGCCCTACATGGACAGGACGAGCGACACCAGAGCCGCAGATAAGCACCGCTACACCGCAGCCGCCATGCGGTATTTCCTCAGCAGA
>CALXSV010000071.1 GCA_944391235.1 uncultured Clostridia bacterium
CTTGAGGTGATGCTTAATGCGGCCGGCATCAGCCATGCCGCTGGCTGAGATAATAATCGAGCGCTTTACCAGATTCAGACGCTGCGATTCTGCAACGGTGCGCGCATAAGTCAGGTTATCCAGCACAAACGGAGGATGTCCGGTTTCGTTAAACAACTTGGCCGTTAAACGGTCATAATATTTGGGGTGCCCAGCGAAAACCTCAGTAGCGCGAATAGCCAGCGGGCTATCCACATACACCGGAACAATCGGGATCAGCTTGAGATTCTGCATCTCATTGAGCATGTACAGAATATCCTGCGTACGGTCCACGGCAAAAGCAGGGATAATGACATTGCCGTTGCGCGCCAAGGTGCGATTGACAATATCGACAAATTTTGGCATTTCCTCTTCCATGTTCCCCTCATGCAGGCGATTCCCATAAGTGGATTCCATGATTAGATAATCCGCATCCTTCATCAGATAGGGGTCGCGGACAATGGCCTGATCATTGCGGCCCAAATCGCCGGTGAAAACAATCTTGCGCTCCTGCCCATCTTCCTGGTAGTATATTTCAATCATGGCGGAGCCAAAGATATGTCCGGCATCACGCAAGACAACACGAATCCCCGGCGCGGGAGAAAATTCTGTATTATATTCAATGCCCTTGAATAATTTCTGACAAGCCTGGGCATCCTCTACTGTGTAAATCGGCTCGATGAGCGGCTTGCCGGCACGCGACAGCTTACGATTTTTGCGCTCCACATCGCCTTCCTGAATATAAGCGGAATCCGGTAACATGATTTCGCACAGCGCCACGCTTACGGTTGTGGTATAAATCGTTCCGGCAAAGCCATGCTTGTAAAGCTTGGGCAACAAACCACTATGGTCGATATGCGCATGCGTAAGCAGCACAAAGTCTATGGATTGGGGCTCAAATAAAAAGGGCTCATAATTGCGTTGTTTGGTCGCCTTATTTCCTTGAAACAGACCACAATCCACTAAGAAGCGGCTTTGCCCATGCTCGAGTAAATAGCAGGAACCGGTAACAGTACGAGCTGCACCCATAAAGTTTATTTTCATAATTGCCAGCCTCCGGAATATGTTTTATTCTCTCTCTATACCTAAAAAAGCGTATGCGGATGATAAGAATATATTGAAATTATAGATTTCGACTTGAAAAGACGAATACCTGCCTGTCTCTTTTTGATTATTTGCTGAGCCTTTGCAAGGATTTGGAAAAAAATTTCAAAAATTTATAAAAAAATATTTGACTTTTTTCTGGTAATCAGGTTATAATAACAGCGTTGCACTTAGCGGCGGGACGTAGCGCAGATTGGTAGCGCACTTGATTTGGGATCAAGGGGTCGCAGGTTCAAATCCTGTCGTCCCGACCAAGTTTTTGTCCATGTTAAAATTATATAATGGGGTGTCGCCAAGCGGTAAGGCAACGGTCTCTGAAATCGTCATGCGTTGGTTCGAATCCATCCACCCCAGCCATAAAACACATCTTTGTCTATAAGACAAAGATGTGTTTTTTCTTTACCCAGAATTTGCGCTGCACAGCCTTAATTAACCTTGACAATTTTATCGGCCACCAGCTGCGCAATGGCTTGTTCATCGTAGCCCAAATCCAGCAGAATATCAGCTGTATCATAGCCGATATCCGGTAGCCCGCGCCATACCTGGCAGGGGTAGCGCTTAAATAAAGGAGCCGGACGAATGCCGCGGTTGACCTGACCCTTGGTATTAGGTACAGCATTCCATACCTGCCTATCCCGATAGTGGGGATGCTCCACCCCAATAGGAAAATCCACCACCAAACTGGCGGCAGCACCGGTGCTGGCCAATCGTGCGTCTGCCTCCATAGCCGGATACTGCGCACAGAAAGCTTGTAACGCTGCATCCAGCACCTGGCCTGCGCCACTGGCAAAGGGTGCGTTTTCGCAGCCTTCAGGAAACAGCGCACTGCCATATTCCAGTCCTAGTAGAGGCAGCGCCTTTTGCAGCACCTCTCTACCCGTCAATTCCACATAAATCACCTTCTCATCCTGACAGACATAAGAGCCAAAGCCGCCTAGCTCCGGATGACGGTTGCCTTTGCGCTGCGGCAACCGACCGCTGCCATTGAGATAGTCCATTACCGTAGCCTGCCCGCGCAGAACAGCCTCATACTGCGCCATATCCACGCTCTCTCCTTTGCCGCTCCGCCGAGCCTTGTACAGACCGGCTAGCGCGGCAAAAATGCAGTAGCCAGTGGTCATATAATCCGCTACCACCGGCATGGCTGGTGTAGGAGCACGGTCGGCAAAGCCATTTTGGCCAAGTAAACAGCCATAAGCCTGGGCAATTCCGTCAAAGGAAGCGCGCGCAACATCTTCCGCTACGCCTACCTGTCCAAAGCCGGAGATATGGATAATCACCAACTTGGGGTTAACAGACCACAACACCTCATCAGAAAGGCCCCAACGCGCATATTGTCCACCTTTTGAGGCTTCAATAAAAATATCCGCATCTTTCAACAAGTCAAGGAAAATCTGCCTGCCCTGGGGAGAGGGTATATTCAGGCAAATAGTGCGCTGATTGCGGCGATCCTGCTCTGCAGGCATGCCGGTTACGCGAGCTGTATCCGGTCCCATAATACTTTCAATCCAAATAACATCCGCACCCATTTCTGCCATAATTTCTGCGGTAAAAGGCCCGGCAAAAGAGATGGAGGCGTGTACTACGCGCACGCCGGACAATGGCCCAAACTGAGGAACATCAGCATATCTTGCCATATTCATCCTCCTTTATGTAGGTGTGTATCCCGCTTTCCCGTACTGGAAAGCTTTTCTTTTAATTCTCATTCTGCTATTCCTGATACAGCACGCCGGCAGTATACAACGCCGCAATTTCCACACTGGAAAATCCAGCGGTAGCCAATACGGTCTCATTATCCTGGCCACGTTTTGGGCAACCACGCCAGATATAGCCGGGATGGTTGCTTAAGCGGGGGATTACATTAGGCCCCCTCACATTTCCCAACACCGGGCTTTGCCATTCTGTCCAGTTTTCACGGGCCAGATAATGTGGTTCTTGAATGGCAATGGAAAAGTTGTTGACCAGGCTGCAAGGAATCCCATTCTCATTAAAAATTTCACTGACTTCAGCCGCTGTGTGCTGGTCGCAAAAGTCCTGTAAGGCTTTGTCGCAAATGCGACCGGCCTCGGAATGAATGGGAATCTGGTTACAGCCCTCGGGAAACAATGTACTGCCATATTCCAGTCCCAACAGAGGCAGAGCTTTCCGCACCACACCTCCCCCCAGAATCAGCAGGTAAACAGGCAGGCCATCTTTACATTCGTACACGCCGTAACCGGCAATTTTACCGCTGCGATTACCATCCCGCGAAAAGAGGATGTTGCTGTTCATGTAATCCAGCGCACGCAGCTGGCAACGTAGAATGGACTCATAGGAGGCCAAGTCAATAGAATCACCCTGCCCGCTTTCCTGTGCCTTGTGTACCGCAGCCAGAGCCACCGCGCTGATAAAATAGCTGGCCAAACGTTCGCCTAAAGCCGGAGCAGCCGGAGCAGGCAGCCGGTCGGGAAATCCATTTTGGTACATCATACAGCCAAAGGCTTGCAAAGTACCATCGGTGACAGGCCGGTCAATGTATTGCGGATCACCGGTTAATCCAAAACCGCTGACGCGAACAATGACCAGCGCAGGATTTACCTCCCACAATTCCTCATCCGTAAGCCGGCGGCCAATATCCGTAGGACCGCAATCCACAATAAAAACCGCTGTCTCTGCCAGCAGGCGCAAAAGAATGCTCTTTCCCTGCGCACTGCGTAAATCCACACAGACGCTGCGCTGATTACGCCGGTCCAGCTCTGCAGCATAAGGCGTGCTGCGAATAGGGTCAGGATGGCTAGCATCTTCCAGCCAGATTACTTCCGCGCCAAAATCTGCCATTTGAGCAGCAGCCAAAGGCCCGGCTCCGGCAGCCGCATAGACGATTTTCAGTCCTGCTAGCAAACTATCTGGAGGGTTTGTTTGTTGTGTGGCCATATATTCTCTCTCCTTTGCTTTCCATACTTCAACTGTAAACAGCGATTTAAACACCAGTATGCGCAGGTATAACAAAAACAGCATGAACTGTACTAACGCACTGTCCATGCTGATTATGCAAATATAAATCACATTCCACTGTATCCTCAGCTTGCCCATAAGAAAGCGCGCACACCTTGCCAGAGCTCTCCAGTACGTCATCCACATATACGGGCACGCCAAAACGTAGGGAGAGCTTTTGCAGGCGGCAAGAGGTGCCAAACCATTCGCGCGCCATATTTAACTGCAAGCTGACGCCAATCATGCCATGCGCAATGATTTTTTCAAAACCAAGTTTACGTGCAGCTTGGTCATCTGTATGCAGGGGATTAAAATCGTCCACCAAGCCAGCATAACGAAAAATCATCGCTCTGCCAATGGCGGGCAGGGCTAAACGGGGCAGCTCGTCTCCCACCTGCAAAGCAGCTGGAGAAAGCAGCGCCTGCAAAGGCTGGCGCTTGCTCAACAGGTGGGATTTTTCCTTAACCAGTTGCAGCCCGGCAGTAAACAGCTCCTCCTTCATAATTGCCGTGGTCAGGCTGCGGCAATAATAATCGCCATGCGCATCCAGGAGACTGCATTCCCGAATCAGAAATACCATGCGTCCGGAGCGGCCCAGCTTTTCAAAGGCGTCTACCACTTTATTGCGGGCAAAAACCACATCTCCCACAAAAATGGGTTTAAAGGACTCATAAGTATCTCCACCATGAATTAAACCAGCCTGCGGTTGGACCTCTTCCAAACCAGGCACCTTACCATAATCAAATGTTTTATAAAAGCCTTCTGGAACAGGAATGCGGCCCCAGCAAGAAGAAGCAGCGCACTGCTCGTCATAAAAAACCGCATCCTGGGCGCCCATGGCATCTGCATAGCGGCGTACTGCGCCTTTCTCGATTTCATAACGGATTAAGGGGCCACAGCGCCCAATAAAGGGAAGAAATCGCTCAACGTACATAAGGCACCTCCATGCATATAGGACAGACATGCTGCTGTGCTTATATCCCAATTCTCCACCAGGAAAGCGCACGCTTTGCAATCCCGCCCTGCCTATTCTTCTGAGCAAAGGAAGCCATTACCACAGCCAGCAAAGGCTGCAGGACATCTAGTAACTAGTTTCTCCTTATGCTATATGTTTTCCTCCCTATAAAAATGATATATTTATGCGCCCCTGCGCAGGGGGAATACAAATACCGCTTTCCAGGTTCGGCTGTGCAGCAGTGCACGGAGCTGTTCTCCTGTCAACGAGTGCAAAATAATACAGCTACGGATAGATCCATAGCTGTATTGTTTGATTTATCAGAAAGTAACGGTGCTCTAGTCTATGGTAATCTGACGCACCCAGCCGAATTTGTCTTCAATGCGGCCCATCTGAATGCCGGTCAAGGTATCATATAATTTGCGCAGCACCGGACCCATGCTTTCCATACCGCTGGGGAAACAAATTTCCCGACCGTGGTCGTTGATGCAGCCTACGGGTGAAATGACCGCCGCGGTACCGCATAAGCCACATTCCACAAAACTGGGAACCTCTTCAAAGAGCACTTCTCTCTCCTCAACTTCCAGACCCAGATATTCCTTAGCCACCACCATCAGCGAACGTCTGGTAATCGAAGGCAGAATGGAATCAGATTTGGGCGTAACCACCTTGTTGTCTGCGGTGACAAAAATAAAGTTGGCGCCACCGGTTTCCTCCACTTTGGTACGGCTCGCTGCATCAAGGTACATATTTTCAGCAAAGCCATCATGTTTAGC
>CALXSV010000072.1 GCA_944391235.1 uncultured Clostridia bacterium
CAGAGGTGTATGCCCCTCCTGTGTCATCAATGAGGCAAATGTGGCTATGACCGCCACCGAGACGATCACCAGCAATCCCCGGGTCACCGGCGCGGATCCTCTTGTCGAATATCAGGCAAAAAAGGGCCGCAACACCAAGGAGATCCCCGGCGGAATTGGAGAAGAGGATCTGGTGACTCTGGTGCTTCCCTATATCCATTCTGCTCGGGAAGGCGTGCTCCGCACGGGTGCGCTGCTGGAGCAGTACGGTACCTATGAGTCCAACGGCATGGCATTTGCAGATGCCGACGAAATCTGGTGGCTGGAATCCATCGGTGGCCATCACTGGATTGCCAAACGGGTGCCGGATGACCGGGTGGTCATCATGCTCAATCAGTTTGGTCTGGATCATTTTGACTTTGCGGATGCCTACGGGGAGCAGCGGGAAAACCTCTGCTCTAAGGACCTGCAGGAGTTTGTGGAAAAGTATCATCTGGCACTGGATACGGGCGCGGAATTCAACCCCAGGCTGGCCTTCGGTTCTCATTCCGACTCTGACCACATTTACAATACCCCGCGCGCCTGGTTTATCGGCCGATATTTCCTGCCTCACACATACAAGTGGGAGGGGGACAATGCAGATTTCACGCCGGAGAGCGACAACATCCCATGGTCTTTTGTGCCGGAACATAAGGTGACGGTGGAGGATGTGCGGTATCTTCTGGGTTCCTATTACGAGGGAACGCCTTACAATCCCTATGACAAGACCGCCGCACACAAAGGCAAGTATCGCACCATTGGTGTGCCGAATACCGATGTCTGCGGCATCCTGCAGATCCGAGGCTATTTGCCAGAGGCAATTCAGGGAGTGGAGTGGTTGTCGATGGGCGGCAGCGGCTTCACGGCATGTTTCCCGGTGTACGCAAATGTGACGGAGTTCCCCAGATACCTCAGCGGGACAACCGAAACAGTCTCCACCGACAGTATGTACTGGCACAGCCGGCTCATTGCGGCGCTGACGGACGCGCATGTCGGGGATGCTCTGCTGCTGGATGAGCGGTATGTAGGTTCTGTGATGAATCGCGGGCAGCAGTTCTTGTACGAGTACGATGAGAAGATCCGGCAGGGGGAGCCTGTTGAGATCCTGAAGGAAGCCAACAAAAAGATCACTGACATGGTGAAGGAAGAGTCGGACAAGGCCCTTTCCCAGATTCTCAGAAATGCCTCCGAGCACATGAAGATCCGCTATCACAGAGGGGACAACTAAAGAACAAGATCCAAGATGACACAGCATCAGCCACCGGCGCAGCACCGGGCTGGTGCTGTTTTTTTGGTCGAAGTACTGCTATTATTTGTTCTGCGGTTCATCTCGTAGACTTTAAAACGATGAACTGCAAATGGCATAACTCTTTACCCGTCGCTCTCCCCAAAGCCGAGATGGGAATGTGACCGAAGGAAAATTCATATATGGAATCATAGGCGCGTAGACAAATCTACATTTTTTCAGATTGCCAGCAGCGTTGTCCTCTGAGGCATATTGCCGCGCCGCCTCACGGTATTTCCCGCTATATGGGAAGGTCAGACGGAAAGAGAACCGGACTTTCTCAGCGGCAGGTTTCATGAAGCCTGTCTGCGGGGCTGTGGCGGTCAGTTCCCCACAGTTTTCTCCCGGGTTCGTTATGGATTTGCTCATTTTTGCCTGCAGAAAGGGAAAAAAGGGGCAGCCGATTTTCTCGGTTGCCTCTTGTGCTTACATACTTTAGTTTTGGGAATGCTCAATCAATCGGAAGTTATCACGATTCATCTTTACCGGAATGGTACCTCAGCGTCCATTTGATAAAGGCTGCAATCCACAGCAAAGCGGTGAGAATATTCAATACAAAGAAACCAAAGGCGTAATTGTATTCTTGATACACAATACTAAGTATTACCCTGAACGTCCAAATGACTGCACATAGTCCATAAAGCACTAAAGTAGTTCGTTTCGGCTTTTTCATATTTCTCACCTCCCGTAAATACAGAGTGATTTCGCCGTTCCTTTAAAAAAGTATAGCATAGGTGCAATGGGCAAATCCACATTATTATCGATCACTGCTCTTATGTCGGCTTATTCGCTTGTCGTCAAAAAAAATAATGTTATACTGACTATAACTTGTTAAGGAGGAGAATTTATGCCTCGTTCGTACGATTTGGATGATATCTATGGTATTTCGAGAGACCTGCCGCTTAATTACGTTGAAAGAGATTATGTCGACGAGGTTTTCCGTAGAAATCTTACTAGGAAAAAACATGTGACTATTTTTGGAAGCTCTAAGCAGGGAAAAACTTGTTTAAGAAAACACTGTTTGAACGATAATAAATATATACTTATTCAGTGTAATAATAGGTGGTCTATATCAGACCTTAATGCCAATATCTTAAAACGCGCTGGATATGAACTTACAGAATCCACAAAAACCACAATGGGGGGAAAGGCCAAACTTATTGCATCCATAAAGGCAAGCTTCTTTGGAATCGGCGAATCAAGCGTTGGATCGGAAATCGAAGAAAATACTTCGAGAGAAACAACCCGGCACCAGTTGGAACTGGATATTGACGATGTAAATGATGTAATCGCGGCTCTAAACGATATTGGATTTGCCAAATATATTGTTTTGGAAGACTTTCATTACTTGAAACAGGAAGTTCAGAAAGACTTTTCCATAGAATTAAAAGCGTTCCATGAGAATTCTGATTTGTGCTTTATAATTGTGGGCGTTTGGTTGGATGAGAACAAGTTATTAATTTATAATGGCGATTTAACTGGAAGGATCGTCTCTGTAAACGCCGATGAGTGGCATTCAGCCGATTTACGGAAGGTGATCTTAAAAGGGCAATCTTTGTTGAATGTACAATTTGATGAAGACTTTATTGGTACACTAATCTCAGAATGCTTTGGTAATGTATATATTGTACAGGAGGCTTGCCATAGGGTTTGTGAGGTAAATGGCATCTATAGAACTCAAAAACATACCCGTGTAATCGGTCAAGGCAGCAATGTGAAAGAAATTGTCCAAGCGATCGTTAAGGAACAATCCGGACGGTATAATGCGTTCCTTTCTAATTATTCGTGTGGGTTCCAAGAAACAACACTAGAAATGCATAGATGGTTGCTATACCCAATTTTACGTCAACATCTGAAGAATTATTGAAAGGACTTTCATATCGTACTATTCGTAATATACTCGAATCCGTTCATCCTAGAAAGCAAGAACTGAATGCTGGAAATGTTACTCAGGCACTAAAAGCGGTTGTTTCTCTGCAACTATTCAAATCTATTCAGCCAATCATCTTGGACTATGATGAGTCGAATTTAATTCTTCATGTTGTTGACCGAGGTTTTATTATCTGGCTTAATGTCCAATCTAAAGAGGACCTTTTTTTGGCAGCCGGATTGTCGATGAACGAATAATTCTATTTCACAAGCGCCCGTGATAGAAAAGTGCGTTAAAATCAAAATCGCCGTACTTGAAACGCTGGTACGAAAAATATTGAAAATGCAAGTGGATGAATACACAAAATACAAAGATATTTATTGGCAAATGTGGTTGTTGACGCTATTGTAGGATAGTGGTATTATTGTTATGCAAAATTTCATGCTCGTTTTTGTATTGAGTCGGAACGCGACGAATAGCACGGGCAGCTGAAAATGGATTGGACTTATGATTTACGCGAGGTAGACAACAGGTGAAGTCTATCTCGCGTATTTTTTTCTTCGGTGAGATGCGCGCAGGATACAAGGAAAAAAGGAGTGTTTTGTATGCATCAAAAACTAATTGATGAGATGTCCATTGCTGATTATCGTGCCATGACCAGCGGCGAAATGTATGACTGGAGCCCCAAGAAAATCGAAGAATGGAGCCACACCGACGGCGGGATCATAGGGCAGGACGAAGCGGTCAAAGCAGCGGCTATGACAGTCTACAACCACTATGAAGGCCGTCCATCGGTATCGCTGTTTATCGGCCCGACCGGCAGCGGGAAAACCGAGATTTGGCGCATTTTGCAGCGCGAATACGGAACGCAGAACATCGTTATCGTTGATGCGTCCACCCTCACGGCAGAAGGATGGAAAGGCAGCAATAAGCTGTCGACCATCTTTCGCTCGATGAACTCAGACGCAAGAAGAAAACGCGTGATTCTCGTTCTTGATGAAGCCGATAAAATCATTGAGCCGGTATACGGCGGCAATGGGACAAACTACAGTGAACTCGTCCAGAATCAACTGCTGCGCATTTGCGACCACGATACGCTGTTTTTTGGCTGCGACGATGGAAGCGGCAGCGGCAGGCCGCTGAGCATCGATTGCACCAACGTATCGGTCGTGATGCTGGGCGCATTTTCGAAGCTCTATGAACAGAAAGTGTCTGCCGGCAAACAGATCGGATTCAGCAATGCGCGAACTGCGGATGCCTCACGGGACAATCCGGAAATCACAATCAGCGATTTGATTGAGTATGGTATGCGTGCAGAACTTGCAGGACGCATCAACCGCATCGTGTGCCTTGATCCTTTGTCTGTGCGCGACATGGTACGCATCGGCCAAGCCGAAACGGAAAGACTGTCCAAGGTACTGTCTCGCCCTGTCAAGATATCACCTGACGCATTGATTATGATTGGCCGGATCGCGCAGCATGAAGGTCTGGGTGCGCGTTGGGTCAAGTCGCGTATTGGGCAAATTATCGACAATCTGATCTACGATGACCCCAATGCGCCGGAATATGTCGTCGAATACGAACCACCGGATGCGGATGAAAGAAGACAGTCCGAGTGTGATATCGTCCGGTAAGAAACAAGCGCAGACAAAGCCGATAGAACTGTGCTACAACCAAAAGATGGGCCTCGTGCAAAACAGGTTTTCCGGATAGGTCTTAATGTGATAAAAACAGTGAAAACCGGTATTAGCCCGCATATTAAAAAAGCACCTCTTCGCCGGAACGGGCAATTGCCTTTCAGGTGAAAGGGGCGTATAATAAAACGAAATAAAAGGAAGGGTGAGAGCTTTGCGGTTTTGGACGGTTCAAAGCATCGATGTTTTAGAGATTTTACGTCAAAACGGATTTTATCAGCCCGATTTCCGCAGCAGTCGCTTT
>CALXSV010000073.1 GCA_944391235.1 uncultured Clostridia bacterium
TTACAAGATCATAGGCAACAGCAGGAAGCAGTAAACCCGCCATATCTTTAATGCAGATGGAATCTGCACCCAACTCTTTCAAACGCAACGACGCCTTGGTAAAATATTCAATATTGTGCACCGGACTAATGGTATAGGCAACCGCACCCTGTACATGTGCACCTTCCGCCTTAGCCGCGGCCATGGCGCGCTCTAAATTGCGCAAATCATTCAGTGCGTCAAAAATACGAATAATATCAATGCCATTGGCAACAGACGCTTTGACAAACTCATCTACCATATGGTCAGAATAATGCCGGTAACCAACCAAGTTCTGTCCACGCAACAGCATCTGTAATTTTGTTTTCGGCATGGCTGCCCGAATTTTACGTAAGCGCTCGAATGGATTTTCATTCAAAAAACGCATACAGGTATCAAAGGTTGCACCGCCCCATACCTCACAGGCCGCATAACCAACCTCATCCATCAGGGAAGCTACTTCTAAAATATGCTCTGTGGATAAACGTGTAGCCAATAAAGACTGATGACCGTCCCGCAAAGTGGTATCACAGATGCCAACTCTGTGGACAAATTTGTCTGCCATGAAATCACTCCTGCTTCTAATATTAATATATAAAACATTACATAAATCGCAGTAACAATGGGTTTGGACTTAAGTAATATTTTAATAATATATGTAAAAGATCGCATTGTCAACATGAAGACGCCAGTTTATGTTTCAACAGTTAGGAATTCTTTCATTTTAGACAAAGCCTGTTTTTCCAGACGAGAGACCTGTACCTGCGATATACCCATTTTTTTCGCCAATTCGCTTTGCGTCATGCCCTTAAAGTAACGGCCCCGTACCACAGTGGCCAAACGAGGAGGCAACTCGTCAATACACTTTTGAATGGTAAGACTATTGGTTAGGGATTCATCAAAATCGGCCTGTAAATCGGCTAAGGTATCTGCCAGCGACAGACTGCCACCGTGTTCGGGCCGCCTAGTTTCGCTAATTGACAACGGCGGACGAACCGCCTCCAGCGCCTCCAGCGCTTGCTCATCCGTCATATCGCAGGCTTCAGCGAGTTGCCATAGCTCTGGCTCCGCGCCCCATTGCTGATACAATTCTCTGCGCTTGCTCTCAAGTTTCTGTGCGCGCTCCTTGAGAATACGACTGATGGCAACTGTAGAATCATCCCTTAGCATACGGCGAATCTCGCCCATAATCAGCGGAACAGCATAGGTCGAAAAGCACACCTGGTAGCTGAAATCAAAACGGTCTATCGCTTTTAACAAGCCAATACAACCCGCTTGGAATAAATCATCCAAATCGCGTCCACTGATGATAAAACGCCGCGCAATACTGGCAACCAGGCGTGTATTTGCTTGTACAAGCTGCTCTCGGGCTCTAAAGTCACCATCCTGTGCAGCAGCCAGCAAGCGCTTGGTCTCTTCCTCCGGCAATAGTTCATTGGCTGTCCATGCAGTGGCTGTATTCATGGCAGATTTTTGTATAAGGTAACAATGGTCCCCTGCCCAGGGGCAGATTGTACCTCCACCTCGTCCATAAAGCTGTGCATAAAGGCAAAGCCCAGCCCCATACGATCGCTCTTACCAGAAAAATTGGGACGCATCGCCTCTTCAATATCCGCGATGCCCACGCCCTGGTCACGAATTTCAATGACCAGCTGTGTGTCTGTAAGCGCCAGAGCCATTTCCACATAACAGTCCGGCGCGCCTTCATAACCATGAATAATGGCGTTGGACACAGCCTCGCTGACAGCAACTTTAATTTCATCCAGCTCCGCTACAGTCAACTCGTTTTCCGCAGCCATGCCTGCAGCCAGCAAACGCGCTAAAGATACGTTTTCACTGCGGCTTAAAAAGCGCAACTGCATCTTATTTTTACCATCTGGGTTATGTTCTGCGTCCCGACGTATACAACGCCAGGATTGTTTATCTAGCTCTCTTGCAGCTTCCATTAAGATCCCTCCCTACGCAGCCGGTAGCTTTGCGGCTGCTCAATCTCCATTATGCGATGCAAGCCGGAGGCAACCAATAGGCGATATACCTGTTCATTGGGATTGGTAATTAAAATTTTGCCGCCTAAAGGTTGCAACTGACGATACCGGCCCAATAAAACCCCCAATCCAGAGCTATCAATAAAGCTGACACGGGAAAAATCTAACCATAAATTCCGGCAACCGCTGGACGCCATGGCATTGGACAGAGTATCACGAAACGTATCCGCCACCGCCATATCCAGTTCCGCACTGAGACGTACCCACAACCAGCTTTTATTCAAATATTGCTTAATTTTTATCTCTGCTTTCATAGACCTCGCTTCCTCCTCTTTTTTACCGGCGTAAAAGATGGTTCTCTTTGCCGTAAAACATTACCTGCTGCGAAAAATCTGTTAAAATGGCGGCTAAAGTATAGTTTTGTCAACAAAAAACTGTTAAAGCGCACAGCTTTTGCCGCCAATAGTATTTGCGATTTTTTATAAAATAATAATGATTTAAAAAAGAAAGGAGGAATCATCATCAAACACACAAAAAAAGGCTTTATGCGTTTCACCAGCGGCTTCTTATTATCTTGCCTACTCTTGCTGGGATGGGCAACGCCCGCATTGGCAGAGCTGCAAGAGGTGCATGTCGGTGGCCAGTCCATTGGCATTCTGCTGCACACAGACGGCGTAACGGTAGTAGGGCTGTCTCCGGTTGTAACAGAGGAAGGAGCTGTCACACCGGCCAGTGATGCAGGACTAGAAATAGGCGATTATATCATTTCTATCAATGATAATGATATCACCTGTCAGCAGGATGTAAGCGACACGATTACGCAAGCCGGTGAAACAGGCCAGGATTGCACCATATCCTATTTACGCAACAATATCAGACGCACAGCAAAGGTTACGCCCAAGTTTTGTCTGGATAGTGAAACTTGGCGCATTGGCTTAACCGTCCGTGACAGCGCAGCAGGTGTAGGTACGCTTACCTTTTGGGACGAGTCCAGTGGCATCTACGGTGCTCTTGGTCACCCGGTAAGCGATTTGGACACGGGCGGTAGCAGCAATAGCGGTGCAATTTTACGTGCCGTTATTCAAGGCATAAAACGGGGCAGCGTGGGGAATCCCGGCGAAAAGCTGGGCGTATTCTCTGAAGACAGCTGGCGGGGCGATATTGATTTAAACGGCGATTATGGCGTTTACGGTCATATTGATTCTCTCCCCTTGTCCAGCAATCTCGTGTTGCCCATTGCAGAGCGCAGCGAGGTAGAACTAGGACCTGCAACTATCTATACAGTAGTAAACGGAGAAGAAATCGAATCTTTTAGTGTAGAAATTGTCCGCTTGGCGGAAGGAGCTTTCGTCAGTAACCGGGGTATGGTCATCTCCATTACTGATGAAAAACTGCTGCAAACAACCGGCGGTATCGTACAAGGCATGAGCGGTAGCCCGATTGTGCAAAACGACCGTTTGGTCGGCGCAGTAACCCATGTCTTTGTCAATGATCCGACACAAGGCTATGCCTGCTATGCGGAGCAAATGCTGGAAGAGTCCAGCACCATAGCCCTCTAGCTGGCTTTATCGTAAAAAATCTTTCGACAGAAATACCCGATATTTGGGTATTTCTGTCTTATTATGCTGATATTTGAACGAAATATTTTGGAAGGATTTTCTACAACACAGTCGAAATATTTTTCGCATAAGCAAAAGCGAAAATAAATATGAAAGTAGGTTCAAAATGGATAGGGTTAACAAAATTCTTATAGCGGATGATGACAAGGCTTTTTCCAGTGCACTGAAAGATTATTTGAATTCATTTGATTATTACACAGTATGCGGCGTAGCAGATAATGGCTATCAGGCATTAGATATGACAGAAAAATATCAGCCCGATTTGCTCATTCTTGATCTTGTTATGCCGAATCTTGATGGCATCGGCGTTTTAGAAAGGATTTCCTCACTCAACCTCAGCAAGCAGCCGCAAGTAATCCTTATTACCTCCTTTGCACAGGCAAATTTAACCAAGAAGGCCATGGAACTGGGTGCGTCCTATTACATGATGAAACCCTTTGATATGGATGTGCTCGAAAAACGTATCCGTCAGTTGAACGAAATTTCCTCTACTCCAATTCTCTTGCTACCCCGTGGCAACGCGCTAGAAATTGAGACAACAAGAATTCTGCACCAAATGGGTGTGCCAGCACATGTCAAAGGCTATCAATATCTGCGTGATGCCATCATCTTTGCTACAGAAGATCCTTCTTTAATGGATGCGGTAACCAAAGAGCTTTATCCTATGGTAGGCGATAAACACAATACAACCGCCTCCCGTGTTGAGCGTGCCATTCGTCATGCCATAGAGCTGGCTTGGGATCGTGGCAATGTGGACATGATGAATAAATACTTTGGCTACACGATCAATATTGAAAGAGGAAAACCGACAAACAGTGAATTTATTGCCATGATTGCCGATAAAATCAGAGTTGGGGAAAAGATGGCTTGATACCTTTCCACTCCTACATAAAAGCAAGCGTACCTCCACAAGATAGCTCTATTGTGGAAGTACGCTTGTTTTATGCATAGAAAAAATTTTTATGCGCCTGCAGCATAAATGCACATGGGCGGCATGCCGTTTGGAAAAGACTACGCAGCAGTCATAGCACTGCTGCCCTGGTACAAATGCATTGGCTTAGCGGCGACTGGTTCTTGTAGCCATGGGCGAGGTATTCGTATTTTCTGTAGGCGTATAACCGGGGGTAACGCCAAGGGGTAACCGGCGGAAAAATTTAAGCGAAAAATAATCGCAAAAAAGATAGCTATTAGAGTCCTCTTCCCGCAGAACAAAGGCATTTGCAGCCACGCGAACCAGTATTCCCTCCTGACTAACTAAGGATGATACACCGATTAAATGCTGAGTTATCACATAATACCCAATGGATTCACGAAGCATATCGCGCATTGTATCTGCATTGCTGATATCAGGTGCGGCAATATCGTACGGTTGCTGATCCTGTACCTGGCGGACAGAGGGCCTGGGCTCCGAATCAGCTGCTGTTCTTATAATAGTATTCATCCACTACCTCCTTATGTATATTTATAGGCTTCTGTAGGATTATAGAAACAATGGCCATTAATACGTACCACCAGTTGACCGTTCTCATTCGGAAAAAATTCCTGACAAGGATTGTCATAGGGCGCATAAAACCACAGAGCTTCACCTAAATCCGTAACCCGGTTGCCTGCAATGGCCCATTCAGCAATCTGATAATGAATTGGCTCGGGCTCCATATTATATATATTCTGGCTATTATACAGACCATCGCTAATCGTTTCAGCACAGGCAAACTGATCCGGCTGAAAGACAATGTTATACAAAGAGCCCCCATTGCTTATACGTGCATATTCACCCTCTGTTGCATTCACTCGATTCATAATAACCGAGGCCACCGCCTCCATGCCCAGAGTACCCTCACCTCCGGCTTCGCACTGGATCAAACGGGCTAATAGCTCCACATCTGTAAAAGCCATCTCCGCCACCCCCTCCATGTCAATTGTATGCCAGAGCCAACATACTATGTCTGTCCATGGGACGCAGGGAAAGATTTTTTACTGCAAAAAAGGTTTTTTTTCGTCAATAAAGAAAATATAAGTTTACAGAAGAGCCGCCAGGCATATGATTAAGTCATTCTTATGCGGTTGATCGAGCAAATAGTCTATCGTCCGTCCGGACAACGGTCGACAGGCTGCGGCTCTTCTTTCTACCTCTAAAATTCCAGACAGAAAGGACTGAATAAACGATGAGCAAGAATATACAGGATCTTGATGCAACCCTGGTCTGTCAGGTAGAGCCCGGAGATATTGACTTATTTAATAAGCTGCTGGAAGGCTATGATAATCTGGCCATGATTACCACTGTAGATTCGACGCTGGGCCGCATGGTATTGCGCTTTGCGGACACAGCTCGTAAGGATTTGCTGGCTATTTTGCACTGCATGCCCATTCCAGTATCTATAGAAGGTGGCTGCCTGTAACAGCATCAGCCAAACAAATAGACGAACAAGGGCAGCCTTCCCGGCAGAAGGTTGCCCTTAGCTACATGCGATAAAATCCCAGCCAATAGCTACAGACCAGCAAGAACAGTGCTGGTCGAGAAAGGCTGTCATAAACCTATATCAGCATTACATAAGCATAGCGGAGGAAGAACGCAATGAGCAAAAGTATCGTTTTTAAGGTAGGGACTTCTACCCTTACTCATAAAACGGGAAAACTAAACATCAACCGTATGGAAACATTGGTTAGTGTATTATCAGATTTAGCGAATGCTGGACATCGAATTGTTCTTGTAACATCAGGCGCCATTGGTGTAGGTGTGGGTAAACTGGGGTTAAACGAACGCCCCAAAGACATAGCAGGAAAGCAGGCAGCCGCTACAGTGGGCCAGTGCGAGTTGATGTTTATGTACGATAAGATGTTCTCTCAATACGGACATAAAATCGGGCAACTGCTGATTACGAAAGAAGACATAGAAGCGCCCAAACGTCATGATAATCTGGTGAATACCTTTGAAAAGCTGTTTCAGTTTGGTGCCATCCCTATTATCAACGAAAACGACGCCGTTGCTTTCGAAGAGATTGTTTACGGAGATAACGATACACTTTCTGCGGAGATTGCTGTTGTAGTTCATGCCGACGAGCTTATCATATTAACGGAAACTGATGGCCTTTATGATGATAACCCGCAAAAAAATCCGCAGGCTAAGCGTATCCGCGTGGTAGAAAATATTGATGATACCATCCGCGCCCATGCCGGCGGCACAGTATCCTCTTTTGGAACAGGCGGAATGGTAACCAAGGTGCATGCAGCGGAGATTGCCGTTAACGAGGGTATAGAAACCTATGTTATCTGTGGCAGTGATCCGCATGATATCTATCGACTGATGAATGGCGAAGAAATTGGAACACATTTTAAGGCGGTGAAAAAATAATGCTTATCGAACTCGGACAAAGAGCAAAAGCAGCAGCAAGAGTAATGGCAACAGCCAGTACGGAAACCAAAAATGCAGCCTTACACAATATTGCAGATGCACTGATTGCCAATACGGAGCAACTCCTGAGCAGCAACCAGCTTGATATGGAAGAAGGCCGCAAGAATGGGATGTCCAAGGCTCTGTTGGATAGGCTACAGCTTGATGCGGACAGAATCAAGGGCATTGCGGACAGCATGAAAATGGTTGCGCAATTGCCAGACCCCGTTGGACGAACCTTGGATGATTTTACCTGCTCCAATGGCTTGCATATCATAAAGGTATCCGTACCCATCGGTGTAATCGGTATTATCTTTGAAGCGCGTCCCAATGTAACCGCAGATTCAGCAGCATTGTGTCTAAAAAGCGGCAATGTAGTGATTCTGCGCGGCGGCAGCGATGCTATCCACTCCAATACGGCGATCTGCAATGTCATGCGCGCGGCGCTAGAGCAATCCCATTTGCCCGCAGATTGTGTACAGCTGGTGGAGGATACCAGCCGTGAAAGCGCCACAGAGCTTATGCGCATGAACCGCTATGTCGATGTAATTATTCCCCGGGGCGGCGCAGGTCTGATTCATGCGGTTATCGAAAACGCAACCGTACCTGTGATTGAAACAGGCGCAGGAACCTGCCAGATTTATGTTGACAAAGCAGCCAATATTGATATGGCAGTGAGAATAATCGATAATGCGAAGACCAGCAGACCCTCGGTTTGCAATGCTGCGGAATGTATGCTCATTCACCGGGACATTGCGGAAAGGGCTTTGCCGCAAATCGCCAAGGCACTGGAAGCGAAAAAGGTGGAAATACGCGGCGATGCAGAGGTCATGCGCCTGCTTGCCAACGCAAAACCAGCACAGGAATCTGACTGGGGCAAGGAATACAACGACTATATCATTGCCGCCCGTATCGTCAATAGTATTGAAGAGGCTATTGATTATATTATGACCTACGGCACTGGTCACAGCGAATGCATTGTCACAGATGACGAAGAAGCGGCCGCACTATTCCTGAATACAGTTGACGCTGCGGCAGTCTATCATAACGCTTCTACGCGATTCACAGACGGCGGTGAATTTGGTATGGGTGCTGAAATCGGCATTTCCACCCAAAAGCTCCATGCACGCGGACCATTGGGATTGCGCGAGCTGACCTCCATGAAGTATAAAATCTACGGGAAAGGGCAAGTCAGATGATTTATGCATTTATTGGCCTGGGCAATATGGCCTCCGCAATTATTCGCGGCATGCACAAAAGCGGTCTATTCGCAGCAAAAAGTCTCTATGGACACGATATTAGCATAGATAAAATGCAACAGCTGGAAGAGGAGACAGGACTTATCCCCTGCCCTTCCAATCAGGAGGCTGTGCAACAGGCAGATGTTGTGGTACTGGCAGTCAAACCACAGATGCTCGATACAGTGCTTACTGAAATTTCCCCAGCACTGCATGGCGATAAACTACTTATCAGCATAGCGGCAGGTAAACCACTAGACTGGTATCAGCGCTATCTACCGGATAATACGCCGCTAATCCGTGTTATGCCTAACATTAACGCACGGGTAGGTGCAGCATCCAGTGCACTGTGCGGCAATGCCCAGATTACCGAGCAGCAGATGCATATTGCAGAAGCGCTGTTTCATACAGTAGGAGAAACCTACCGTATGGAGGAAAAAATGTTTTCCGCCTTTACCGCAATCTGTGGCTCGGCCGTGGCTTTTGCCTTTATGTATATTGACGCATTGGCCAGTGCGGGCGTCAAAGCAGGCTTCTCCCGTGAACTGGCAACACAGCTGGCTATTCAGTCTACAGCGGGTTGCATGCAGCTACTGGCCATAGAAGGCAGCCATCCCATGCAGGTTGTGGATCAGATCTGCTCTCCGGCCGGCACAACCATAGAGGGTGTGCATAAACTGCGTGAGTTGGGATTTGAGAACTGTATTTACCAGGGGATACAGGCCATCACAGATAAAGATAAAGCAATGGGGCAATGAGAAAGAAAAGAAGGAGTATAGCCGCTTCAGCTGCGCATCCACAAGAAGGTTAAAGGAATATTTACAAGACAGCATAGCTTTTTGCTATGCTGTCTTGCTTTTCCTTTGCCATGGTGTGCCATGCCTGTCCACGGCCTGTTTCACGTCGCAAATGAAGCCCCGGCCATAATAAGCTGCGGTATACTATTGTTCGTGCCATACTTTGAGTCCATCAAATAAACCATTCGCGGCACAACAACAGCCGGGGAAACCGCGCCAAGTACCGCACCCATGACTGCCGCTTCTATCCTTATAACACCCAGAATAGATGGGGCAAATAGAAGGAAGGCCAGTATCTCACAGCTTGCCAGCACACAGGACATCAGAACAGCAGGCCGCCCGACTTTTTTCAGATCAGCCAAATTGAGAGAAAGCCCCGCTTTAAGCAGGATAATAATGAGTGCCATTTGCCGCAGGCCAGCAGAGATGGACAGGATAGATGGGTCAAGCAGGTCGAGGACATACGGCCCCAGCACAATGCCCGTAATCAGCATACCGATGATACGGGGCAGCTTCAACCATTGACAAAATGCAGCCATTGACAGCCCGATAAGAAAGATGAATGCCAGTGATGTTAACATGAAATTTCCTCCTTTGGACGCAAAAAGCCGATGCTTTTCCGCGACCGTGTAATCGCAGAAGTCATCAGCTTAAAAAGCGGTTTAGGTTGCCCAAGGGAGAACTTCATTCCCGTAACAAGTATAGCGCTGTCCAGCGTATTTGTAAACAGCTTTTTTAAATAAAAATAGGCAAGTCAAATTCTCCTACCATTCTTATATCAAAGTGATTATTACATACACAGGGAGAACAAAAAGATGCGCCGAGCAGTGTAAAAAGGCAGATAGAATATCCATCGACAGAAGAGCAAAAACATCCGAACAGGTTGCTACAAAAGACTGCAAAAATAAGGAGGAAAAAAAGACATGAAAATAGAAAGATGTCCAAGTATGGTAGTCGTGCACGAAGAGAAGGAACGGTTTGCGAGTATGCTGCCCTTTATGCCAGTGATTAGATAAACAGTTCCATATCTGATACAGTAGGCACCAATGGTGTCTAATCTGGATCTATGGTTGAAAAGGTTGCAAAAACTCTTTCACCAA
>CALXSV010000074.1 GCA_944391235.1 uncultured Clostridia bacterium
ATAGCTGAACCTGCCGCTGGTAAACTGCGTTTATCTTTCTTTTTGCTTTCAATACCTTTTCAATAGCCGTTCAAATATATATCACAATTTCTGTTTATGCTTAAAGCATAGTAAATAACCACTAAAAAGCGAGTGGAGGGTATTAGATATGTACGAAGAAAAGAATGAAAACCAACAAGATAATCTTTACACAAACAGCAATGGCGACAACATGGATGGTGCCAGCCGTCCCAGTTATTACCGGGATGATATTTATGCGCCTTTGGAATATACGCCTTCCGCAGAGGATAGCGCTTCCCAAACGGCGGATTCTTCAGCCGGAGAAACAGAGCAGGCCCTGTCGCATACTACGGACGAGCCAGTTGTCACTGGTAAAAAGCGTTTTCGCAATGTAAGCGGCTTTGCCAACGCTCGCCTGTGGCGTTACGTAGGTGCAGCAGCTCTGGTTCTGCTGATGGCCTTGGCTGGCGGTTATGCGGGCACACGCCTGGCTGCGGGCAGCATTATTGACAGGGCGGCTGAGCAGATGGCCTCGAATATGGAGGGCTATCTGGAGCAGGCCGGCGCAACGGTGCTCTATCGCAATGTTTCCACCACTACAGACTCCAACATCGCCTCCTCCTCTATGGATGTGGCGGCAGTGACAGAGGCCGTGCAGGACAGCGTGGTGGAAATCAGCACGGAGGTCATCTCCTACTACAACAACTGGTGGGGACAGATTGGGCAGGAAATCAGTCAGGGCGCTGGCTCTGGTGTGATTATTTCTGATGACGGCTACATTGTCACCTGCTACCATGTAGTTGAGGACGCCAATACGATTAGCGTAGCCCTGCGCAATGGCGAGGTTTATGACGCTGTACTGGTGGGCAGCAGTGAGGAAAATGATTTGGCGGTGCTGAAAATTGATGCGCAGGGTTTGAGTCCCGCTGTTCTGGGAAACAGCTCTGATCTGGTTGTCGGCTCGGCGGTTATCGCTGTCGGCAATCCGCTGGGCAGCCTGGCTGGTACCATGACCGCTGGCTATATCAGCGCGCTGGAGCGCGAGCTGACCATTGACGGCTCCACTTACACGCTTTTGCAAACAGATGCAGCCATTAATAGCGGCAACAGCGGCGGCGGCCTGTTCAATTCCAATGGCGAGTTGGTGGGAATTGTCAGCGCCAAGGCCACCAGCATTGGCGTAGAAGGATTGGGCTTTGCTCTGCCGATTGATGATTTGAAGCAGGATATCGAAGATATCATCAGCTATGGTTACCCCACCAGCAATGTGTCTTTGGGTATCATTAGCGTGAATATTACGGATGAGCGCACAGCCATTGGCTATGACGTAGATACTTACGGCGTATACATCGCCTATGTGGTGGAGGGTTCCAATGCCGAATATGCCGGTTTGCAGGTAGGCGACCGTATCGTCAGCATGGACGGTGAGGAAATCACCGATAACGAGCAGGTAGCGGAGATTGTCGGCACCAAGCAGGATGGCGATACGCTGGAGATTGTGGTTTCCCGGAATGGCAATGAGCAGACGATTTCGGTTGTAATGTACGCAGTCGTGCCGGATGGTGATACCCGCGTGGAGGTGTAGCGCTGGCTGCTGCCATAAGTCCACATGTCTGTTTCGCGGCGGGACACCGAGGGGTTCCGCCGCAGAAACGGTTTAGCAGAAGAAGTAATACGATTCCAAAAAGGGGGATGTTATAATGCAGGAAGATAGCAGTAAAAAACGGATTCTGGTGGTGGATGATGAGGCGAAAATCCGCTCGCTCATCCGCAAGTACGCGGAATTTGAAGGCTATTCGGTTGTGGAGGCGGCCAATGGTATGGAAGCCCTGGATTTGATTCGGGATCAGGACTTTGACGTAGTGATTTTAGATGTAATGATGCCGGAGCTGGATGGATTTTCTGTGTGCCGTGAAATGCAGAAAATCAAACAGCTGCCGGTTTTAATGCTGTCTGCCCGCGGCGAGGAGTATGACCGTATTCATGGCTTTGAGCTGGGCGTAGACGACTATGTAGTCAAGCCCTTTTCCCCGCGCGAGCTGATGATGCGCGTCAATGTGATTATCAGCCGCCGCCAACCAGCACAGGGCTCTGAACTCATGCATGACCGTGCGGAGTTTGGCGGTCTGGTCATTGATTTTGCCGCGCATCTGGTCTATGTAGATGGAGAGCGCACCGAGGTTTCCCCCAAGGTGTATGATCTGCTCTGCTACCTGGTGCGCAACAAGGGCCTGGCCCTAACCAGGGAGCAGCTGATTTCCAATGTCTGGGGATATGACTTTTATGGCGATGACCGTACGTTGGATACTCATATTAAGCTGCTGCGTCTAGCACTGGGCCCCTATCGCGATTATGTGGTGACCATTCGCGGCGTGGGCTATCGTTTTGAGGCGGATGAGGAAATTCGCAAGAAATAAAGCAGTAAAGCGGAGGGCAGATAATGCCGGTATTGGGAAAAAAGAGCAAATCCAAGAAACAGCTACCTGCACTTTTTGAGGGAGCGGAAAAGGCGTTGCCGCGTGGCCGTATTGGCATGCGTGGCCGCATTTTTGGCATTATGCTGATCTTCTGCTTGGTTATGCTCACCTTTTTATGGCTGTTTCAGATTATCTATCTGGATGTTTTTTATGAATTCGTCAAAACAGACCAGATTAAATCCGCCTCGCAAAACATTGTCGAGCACTTGGGCGAGGAGGATTTACAGGATTTGGTGGTGGAGCTGGCCAAGCAGCGGCAAATCTGTATCACAGTATATAAGGTGGAGTATCCCGAGTTGTTCCAATTGGGCGTTAGCGAGGTAGCGGGTGCAGATGTGCTGACCAACTGCATTATCCATCATATTGGCGTCAGTAGTCTGGCGCAGTTTTATGAGGCAGCGAGAGCGCAGGGCAATATTTTTTCCGAGCGCTTTACCCAGGTTGGCCGTGCAGCTGTGAGCAGTCACTGGTTTGAGCGCTTTACTTCCACCGAGGATCGCCTGCCGGATAGCCTGATTTATGCGCGTGTACAGGAGGCCGCGGATGGCAATACCTATTTTATTGTTCTCAATTCCAATATCTCGCCCCTGTCCGCTACGGTCTCGGTGCTGCGCTATGAGCTGATTATCGTCAGCCTGCTTATGCTGGTGCTATCCTTGTTGCTGTCTACGCTAATCGCCTCCTCATTGTCGCGGCCCATTTACCGGCTGAACCGCTCTGCGCGGCGGTTGGCTGCCGGTGATTTCAGCGTTAAGTTTGATACGCGCGGCTACCGTGAGATTGGTGAATTGGCGGATACGCTGAACTATGCCTCTGAGGAGCTGGCACGGACCGGCAAGTTGCAGCAGGAGATTGTCGCCAATATTTCGCACGATTTGCGTACGCCCCTGACCATGATTGGCGGCTATGCGGAGTTTATGCGCGATTTTCCGGATGAGGATCACACGGAGAGCATCAATGTGATCATTGAGGAAACGGAGCGGCTGACGCGGCTGATTCGAGATGTGCTCGATTCCTCTCGTTTGGAATCCGGTTTGGAAACGCTGAAACGCAGTCCTTTTAATCTGACTATTTCGCTGCGGGATTTTGTTAGCCGCTATAATGCGCTGATGGAAAAGGATGGCTATCATATCATCTTTGATGCGGATGTGGATGTGATGGTCAATGCGGATGAGCAGCGCTTGGAGCAGGTGGTGGGCAATCTGCTGAACAATGCCCTAACGCACTGCGGTGAGGATAAGCAGATTATTGTGCGGCAGATTTTGCGCGGTGATGTGGTGCGGGTAGAGATAGCGGATAATGGTCCGGGCATTGCCAAAAACGACCTGCCGCATATCTGGGAGCGCTATTATCACGCGGATGCGCCGCAGCGTGCTGGCAAGGGCAGCGGCTTGGGCCTGTCTATTGTCAAGGGCATTCTGGAGCTGCATGGCGCGCCCTATGGTGTGATCAGCGAGCTGGGGAAGGGCACAACCTTCTGGTTTGAACTGCCTATGGAGCGCTGGGAAAATTAAGAAGAAAAACAGCAGGAGCGGCACTGCACCGGTCCTGCTGTTTTTCTGCTGAGCGTTGTTATTCCAGCCTGTCTGTGGTATAATAACGCTTAATAAGTATGTGCAAATATAATGGAGAGTGCTATGGATTTTTACTTTTGGCTTACCACAGGTATTGTGGTGGCGGCTGTTATGGTTGTCCTATTCCAGTTGTTTTTATCCGCACGGCGTAGCTTTATTCCCGGCCTGCTGCTACCGCTGTTTTGTTTGTATGGCTGGTTGTTCTTTGTGCTGGAGCCACTGGAT
>CALXSV010000075.1 GCA_944391235.1 uncultured Clostridia bacterium
TCAAGTTAAGCAATCTGTGCTATAATAAAGTGATTTTACGCCGGTGTGGTGGAACTGGCAGACACCTGGGATTTAAAATCCCATATCCGTGAGGATGTACGGGTTCGAACCCCGTCACCGGCACCACAAGCCGCGGGCATGGCCTGCGGCTTTTTCAGTTCTCAGTCAAGTACAGTCTGCACTTAAGCTATAGAAGATCTGCATACGGCTACCTTGTTGGGAACACATCGAGTATCGCATTGGCAGAAGCCTCTTTGGAGCTGTAGTCCAAATGCGTGTAGATGTTGGCTGTTGTAGATATAGTGCTGTGACCCAGCCACTCTTGAATATCCTTTAGACTTACGCCATGAGCATAAAGCAAGCTTGCACATGAATGGCGCAAATCGTGAAAACGAATCCTTTTAAGACCGCTTTTTGCCAGCAGCTTTGGAAAAGCCATTGTGATATAGCCAGGCTTGATCCTTCGACCAAGTTCATCTACATATACAAAGTCCAGATAATCTGTGCAATAGCTTTTTCCGCACACCTTGCGGTTTCTATCCTGAGATGCGCGCAGTTCGACGAGGAGCCTCTCAAATGGTTCTACAATCGGCAGCGTTCTTCTGCTGGACTTAGTTTTAGTGCGTTCCTTTTCTACTATCGTCTGCTTGCCGCCGATGTTTGTTTCAGTTACGGTGTACTGAATGGAGAATCGCTTTTTCTCAAAATCGATTGCGTCCCATTTCAGGCCTACTATCTCACTGCGCCTGAGCCCGTAGAAAGCGCCTAGGATAATGGCAAGCTCCAGCTTTGTTCCTTTGGCTGCGGCAAACAAGTCTTCAAGCTCTTTATCTCCATAAACGCCGGATGAAAAAGAGTTTTTCCTTGGGCGTTCCACACGGTCAGCCGGATTGTATGGTATGAGTCCAACCTTAAAAGCATATTTCAGGGCTTTATGTATGTTGGCGTGCCTGTGTATAACTGTGTTCGCTGACACATGCTCAGCAAGAAGACAATGTGTGTAATAGCGCTGAATGTCTGTCGGTGTAAGTTCAGTCAAAAGTATGTTTTTATCTTCAAAGTACGGGATAATACGCTTTTCGACAATAAACGAATAGGAACCGTATGTCGACATCTCAACGCTGCTCTTGATCATGCCAAGCCATTCCCTCATAAAGTCTGTAAATAGAATGCTCTCGGTTGGTTTTTCAGCTTTAAGGAGATCACCCTCGTAAGATTTTCTTGCTTCATCAAGCATTTTTTCTGCCTTGCGTTTATTCCCTTTCACTGGCAGACCAGTGCTTATGGATTTGGTTTTTCTCTTTCCGTTTGAGTCCTTAAAGCTCAATATCATTTGATAATATCCGTTTTGTTCGCGCAGATGACCAGCTACCATGTTGTCCTCCTTTCGGCAACCTGAGTTTTCATCCGCTGTTGACAGCCAAATTATATGACGCCAAAGCGGAGCAACGCAATGATGCGGTTAAACTCGTTGTATGACATTCAGGTAGCTGAGAATATGCATCTTCGGAATCCTGTAGGTCCTGCCTACTTTGAAGTGTTCAATCTTATTATCCCGCAGGAGGGCGTAAGAGGTCTTGTCGCTGATACCGAGCATTCTGCTCATTTGCTCGACGGTCACAACATCGGGATAATCGCGGAACATGACGCGATATGCCTCGCGGCCATTCATGGCAGCGCACATATCTGACTCCCCCTTCGTAAGCGGCATTGCCGCCAGTAGTTTCCCGCCTATTTGCCACGCGCCCCGGCGAGTAAGGGGGTTACAGGAGCTGCTTTTGGCGAAGCTGTCTCAACTCTGCGTTCGTCGGTCAAGCCGTGCGCCGCAGGGCTGCCCCCAAGTCTACGGGAGCGCTTGCGCGAGAATTTATTGTCTGCCCACGCTTTCATTGCGAAGCGGCTTGCCAAAGCCGTTTTTGGGGCCGCGTTCATCGCTCCGGCTGCTGCCATCATTGCGCCGCACCCCGCGTCGCTGGGCCTCTCGGCCCACGCGGGCAGTTAACTCCTGCACCGTGTATTCAGTTGCCTTATAACCTCGAATTGACCTCCTATATATACGGACATTTCGGGGCATTTTTTATTACACCTATTCATAGTTTTCTTCGGATGTTTTTCAACCCTCTCGCTATGACAGTATAGACACTGCTTACTTTGACGCCTTCTTCAGCAGCTATGTCGCGTATACTTTTGCCGAGGTAAAAAGTCTCATAAATGCGCTTGGACTGCTTTGGCGGAAGAGACATCACAAGCTCAAAGATCCTGACACGCTGATCTGTCATAAGAACACTTTCCTCAGGGCTGGCAGATGGTTCTGAAATCCTGTTATCATATGACGACACATACTGGGTTTCCCGTCTGCGTCTCTGTCTCGCGGATGTACTCTCCTGTCTCTCAAACTCGCAAATTGTCTCGTACACCTCGTCGTTCACCATGACGTACACGTCGTCCTCATAGGTGTCGGGGTATAACTCTCTTAAATTGACTTGCTTCATCAGGGAGCCTCAACTGTTTCGGTAAGGAAAATGCCCAGGTGCTCCTGCAGTACGAAGTACACTATCTCAAGCTGGTCACTGTCAAGCGTGCCGACATAGTCCGTCAATGTGCGTTTATCCACTGCTCCTGCCTTGTTATACTGCACCAGGGACATTGAGCTGAGGTATACATTTATTTTCTCGCTCGGCGCAGGGAATGGAGACGGCTTAATTGTGATCGGCACGGCAAAAACGCTCGTTGAATAAAACTCGTCTGTGTCATTCTGGAGCAGCAACACAGCTTTTATGCTACTGCGAAAACCAATGCGAGGATTGCTTTTCGTGATGTAAATGTCGCCTCTGCGATATTTTTTAGCAGCTTTCATTTTTTGTGACCTCCTGTTTGTTTGTGCTCTGAAAAAGCAGGCAGAGGGTCAGGGATACTTAGCTCGATAACACTCCCAGAACATAAAAACTCCTTCCTGCCGAAAGGGGCAGAAAGGAGTAAGTATCGGGACCGCATGAATGGTATAGAGTAGTACCACAGAATGGACTACGCATAAAGCGTAATCTCTATCATGCGGCACAGGATGTCTACACCATTTGGTGGCCCCACGGCTCAGCCAATGACTCGTGTTATTCAGTTAAATTCATATTGAGAAGTGCCGACGCCTAACACGCCGCATATTAAGCACATCGAAGACAGTAATGCGTCCACATTTACTGCATTTGGACTGGACGTGCCCCTTCGTGTCTCCGTATACCACAAAAGAGTTGTGGCGGCAGTAAGGGCACTTGATATACCTCGCTTCCTGATTGGCGATGGCCTCCCTTGCTCTTACTATTTTATCCAGCATTTCCTGAGAAGGCTCCGACGTTTTCAGTTCGTGTCTGACCCTGCTCATGCACATACCTCCGAAGGGTCACAGAACTCGGAGAATTGCTTATTAACCAGCAGGTTTAAATTCTTAAGCCGTATTCGCATCGCCGTCATGGATACGTTGAATATATGACACAGGTGTTCGAGAATAAGTTTGTCTCGAGCTGTCAGCCGACCGGCGTAATCTGTCAACACGTGTCCGCGGCATAGCTTTTGAGCTGCGGCGGATAATCGTTCTTTCGGCATCAGCATGGAGGCACCAAGTGCGTTCGCCTGCCATTCGTTCCAGTCTTCTCGAAATTTCAAGGCCCTCAGTGAATACGCCTTTCCGGATTCATATCGACTCCGGCACGCGGACTTGACCTCCTGACTTTCAAGTTGAAACAATATCTGATGGGCGCACTCATGGGCCAGAGTAAAGCGGCGGCAGTGCACGGCAGCTGCATTTTCTGAAGGCTGCGCGAGGCTGATGTCAAGCAATATATCGTTGCGTTTAAGTGAAAAAATGCGTGTAACGCCGCCCTCAGTTATAATACACTCAACGTCGTCATATGCCGTAACACCTATGACGCCGTTTGATAACCTGGCATACTTCACGATCATCCCGAGATAAGTCGTTGCCAGAGTTTCAACCGGGACACCGCGGGTGCAGATCAGATTTGAAGGTATAGTACGTTCAAAATCCTCAAGCACGGCTGCAGAGATGTGTTCAATATCCTCGTATGACAAGATCATTGCTTCGCCTCCACGAACCACTTGCTGCCTTCGTTGAACAGGTACGTCTCACGCCCGGAGATTTGCACTGTGTAACGGATGCCGCCTCCACCGACCTTGTTAGATGACGCGCGGCATTTGTAGAGCACTCGCTCGATGCGATAGGAGTGACCGCCGTTCCAATGTATCATTCGCGGTCGGATCGTGCCATCCTCGTCTATGTCCACGTTGACCGACACATAAGTCTTACGGCAATGAGCGTCCACGGTGATCCCTCCTAAAACGTATGGTTGACACTCACTATTTCCAGTGGTAATATGTGAACAGGAACAATATTTCCTGTTACAAGCGGCAGTATATCATGAACGATATTGCTTGTCAATACGAGCGTATGAAGAAATATATTTCCTATCAGCTTCAGAGAAAGAGGTGTCATATGTCGTTTAAGGACAATCTGAGAGCGCGGCGCGAGGGGCTGGGAATAACACAGGTGGAGCTGGCAAAAGCCGCGGGAATCACTACACGCACACTCTACAACTACGAATCCGGTGAGCGCCGGCCGTCCAATATTGAAGTGGTGCAGAAAATAGCCAATGCTCTGGGCATGACTGCGGAGGAACTTTTGAGCAGCGGAGAGGCGCTTGTCGTCGAAGCTCACGAGCGCGGCGGCGCTAAGGCTGCGCGGGATGTGGATGCGCTGGTGGGGGAGATAACCGGGTTGTTTGCGGGCGGCAAACTCAGCGACGACGCGCTCGACGGAGCGATGCGTGCGCTCAATGAGGCGTATTGGATAGCAAAGGACAAGAACAAGAAGTATGCCCGCAGCAATAGGAGCGCTGACAACGAATGACTGCAAGTCAACTCTCAAAGGTAGGAGAAAGGCTTGTAAAGCGCTGCGGCACGCGAGATCCGTTTGAAATTGCGAGGCAGCTGGGCATTGAAGTGCTGTTTTGCGACGGCTTCAACAGCATGAAGGGCATGTATCGCGTCATAAAGCGCAACCGGTTTGTTTTCATCAATCGAGACCTGACGCCGCAGATGCAGCGCATAGTCTGCGCACATGAGCTGGGGCATGACCAGCTCCATCGCAGCCTTGCAAGAACTGACTCGCTTCAGGAGTTTGCGCTCTACGATATGACAACAAAGCCGGAGTACGAGGCCAACATTGTTGCCGCCGAGATACTGCTTGACACGGATGAAGTACTGGACTACGTGTATAACTACGGCTATACGTCGGAACAGATCGCGAGAGCAATGGACACGGACATAAACCTGGTCGCAATCAAGGTGGCACATCTCGCGGAGGCGGGCCATACGCTTCAGCGCATTGAACACCGATCAGATTTCTTGAAGTGAGAACTTTTACAATGGCATCGACGTATGTAAAACTAATGCTAAATAGAGCGTAGAGTAATATACCCTAGTATAACCTGAATAATAATGAGCTAGAGCGATATGACTCTAGCTCATTATTCTGACTTCAATAAAAACCTTCAATTAGAAGCTCTATATAATGCTCAATGATGTCTTATTTATTTCCCGTAAAATATAGGGCTAGTAGCACTATATTAAGCTACCATGGTACCCTGCCTACATAGAAAGCCTCCAGCTATGCCGGAGGCTTTCTATGTATCGTGTTATACATGAACGGAATTGCGTGCATATTCTTTATGACGCTTCAAGTCCTGACTATTGCTGGCACAAGAAGTGTCCGCGGCAAAAATTCGCTTTCCAATTTTGTCAGTAACTACCGAGGCGAACTCGGTTGCACTCATTTCATTGGAGTAGCACCAATAGCAGGTGTCACTACCCCTGTCTAAATAATACCACGCATAATTAGGCATATAGATACTCCTTTCATCGATTGACATGTTGTTTGTTCAGAAACTGGTTTACATCTTGATTCCAGATAGACGAGATTATATAATTAAATAAAACCTAGTTCTATCTTAAGTCTGCCGCTACTTTGATATATTTTCCCGTCTATATGCATTTCAGCGGTTGTTATCCAAATATTCCTGAATCAAATCGGGCTTTTTCTGCCGCAGGTACCTAATGGCATCCTGCATCTCACGATCCCCCGTGGCAACCAAAGTATCGACGTCACTGAGGTAACAGTGTTTTAAAACAGTTTTTCCGTTTCGTTCGAAATAAACGTGTGGATCCTTGGCATCAAAATATGTGCCATCGCGGGTATCCATTTTAACTTTAAGCTTACCCACCTCATAAATAGTGCGTGTCATTGAAACTCCTCCTTTTGTATTAGTCGTTTTTCTGTGTTAAGAGCGGTCGCTACAACTTGTGCTCGAAACAAACGATACAGTATTCCAGAACTACGATTAACGCCCAACGCACGGAATCACGCCCTTAACTTAGACCTTAGCAATTCCAATGTGTACCGGGTTCTTTACACACATATTAACATGCACTATTGAAGATTTCGTCCTAATCTGATCATAATAGAATGTTTTTCATGTTTTGCGCCGTATTTTTAACGGGGGTGGACAAAACCGATGTATACTGTTTGTAAAATTGATTTGCAAAATGGTGAAGTTACAACCGATGGTACGGTAGTTCAACTCCGGCAGAAAGAGTTGTTGCTTCTCGAGTGCTTTTGCCGTAACATTGGAAAAACATTACGCTATGAAAGTATAATACAAACGGTTTGGGGAGAAAAGGGCAGCACAACCCGAAATCTGTCTAATACTATTTCTAATATGAAAGAAAGAGTCCCTGCTCTCGAGCAGTGTATTATACCTGATCGGCGTATTGGTTACAAATTCATCCTGCCTTCAGGCTTTGAAATCATATCTTATCACGATGATACGGAATACGAGGGGCATAGAGCTCTTCCTCATATTATAACTAGAACGGCAGTGTTTGAGAGTGATGAGAGTGTTATTTGCCGTAATGTTGAATGCAGGCAAATAGAAGCAATTCTGCGTGTAGGAAAGAGCGCACTGTTACTCAGTGGCTTTGGCGGCATAGGGAAAACCGCACTTGCTGGGCTTGTATATACTAGAGTATCAGATCGATATGAGACCGTTGGGTGGATTGAATACAGCGGTACACTCAAGGACAGTTTTCTATCTTCAGTCGAATTGTACAATGACATAGAGGATCAGGACAAGCGATGGAACAGCATTTCGCACAGGTTAAAAAATGACAGATCTTCCAAGCTGTTTGTTATAGACAATGTGGACAAGAATGCTAGCCTAGATCAAGACCCCATACTTGATTCTACTCTTCAGGAAATTCTAGCATGGCGAAATACAAGCGTCCTGCTGACATCACGTTTGCGGGAAATAAGCGGATATCGTCTCTTTTGCATTGAATCCCTTGGAAATATCAAAAATCCGAAACCCTGTATTGACCTATTTTACCACTATTACACCCTTGGGCAGCCAAGGAACCAGGAAAAACAAAACCAAGAGCGAGAAGATGTCTTGAGACTCATTCGACGTGCAGAATATCACACATATGCTATTGAGCTCCTGGCACGAAGCGCGGCCTACGAAGATGATCTGAGATCCTTTGCTGACAGAATCGAAGCATCTGGTTTTCAATTTCCGTCATTGCGAGTGTCAACAAAGCGTGGCAGACATTCTGAGCTTGTAGCTGAACAGCTCCGATTGCTGTTCGACATGCGCACACGGTGCGCCGAAGAAAGGCAGATCCTTTGGGATTTTGCAGTGCTGCCTGAACATACTACGCTGAACAAAGATGAGGTATATAGACTTTTAGGCTACACAGTGAACGACCTTGATAGCTTGTGCTGCGAGGGATGGGTACGCTTTAGCGGAGGAAGAGGTTTCAATATTCATCCGCTTGTCCGCGAGTGCGTACACCTTGGCGCTGATAATGGCAAGGCTCCGGCGGGAACAGCAGAGAGGCTTGTACACCTAGTTATGGACGAAAAATTGATAGGACCCGACGATTCGCATGCAGTCGCCAAGAAAAAGATAGAACTCGTTGAGAGCGCTACACGTTTTCTCAAACTGCCCGAGACACCTGAGTCAGCACAGTTTTTCTACAAGCTTGGCATGCTCGAATACCAAAGTATACGGAAAAGGCTTACAGCTCTCCGTTTCCTAGACACTGCCTTAGAATACAGCGCCGGCAGCTATAATACGAATGATAGGCAGGCGCGCTATTGGCTTGCAAAGCTTAAGTATCAACGCGGATACATAAAGTCGACAACGCACATATATAGAAAAGCATCCCACGAAGATCTACAGGAGGCGCTGGAAATATGGCGTGAATTAGAGGGCTGTCGCAGCGAAGTTGCTATGGCGAGCGACCACCTTGGCTATGTCCTTTCTGAAGAAGCAGAAAACTTTGCACTCGCAAAAGACCTACTTGAAAATGCATTGGAGGAGCGGAAAAAGGCACTCGAGATGTCTCCATCACAACAGAGCTATAGAGACTACGCAACGACCTGTGACAACTTGGGTTGCTTGCTCGAAAAAACACCTGAAAACATAGAGCGTGCTAAAGAACTACTTATCGAGGCTTACAATATAAGAAAAGAGATTTGTCAGATTAGTGGCAAGTATGAGACGGACGTTGCTTGGACAGCATTTAACCTCGGACAACTATTGTCTAAGAATTCTAACAGCGCAAATGAGGCTGAATCATATCTGAGAGAGTCTCTAACAATTCGCAGGGAGCAGGAGAAAAAGCATCCATCTGTCTATGTGACAAATGTTGTTTTTACGCTTGTGAAGCTCGCTAGGCTTCTAAGCAACGATGTAGATCGAATTGAAGAGGTAAAGAGCCTCTTGAGCGAAGCCTCGCAACTCAAAGAAGAAATAGACATTGAACACAGCGGATATTTCTCAGAAGAGATTCTATCTGATCTTCAAGACCTCGTCGAATATGTAGAAGGGAAAGGTTCCATATAAGGCGCTTTCATAATTTAAACACGAAATCGGTAATGGCGCTACATTTGTCGAAGCTGCCCCATTGAAACATGAGAATATAAAACGACGTTGAAAATCTTATATCGACTAGTTGCTGAAACATGCACAACTTATGTAAGATGTTCCCAGTAAAGGGCTAGAAGCTATGAAGTGCTTCTGCCACTTTGATGGATGGTATGCCATTAAAATGATCTCCTGTATTGACTTGGATGGTAATAAAAACAGGAGGTCATGGGTATTCAGCTATGTAGCACTCCGGCGCTTTGGTCAGTTGGTTTGCAATAGGCTTCTTTTTCAGTCTTGCTTCAGCTTACCGAGTATTTGCAATATTGCAGTGAGAAATAGGACCGTTACAATAAAGTTACATATTTCAGGCTTCTAATAATTAGGGATATTGCGAACGCCATGAGCATAGTCGTACACAGAATCCTTGGCACTTTGGCGAATACCGTCTTTTAATTTTCTAATAAAGGGCGGTTCATGCTTCATACATACAGCAAAGTAGTGTGCAATGGAATCCTTAACTGTATGTGGCATATTCGTGGTGGGATTAGAAAATCCCGTAGTGTTATTCTAGGACATTATTTCTATGCAAATTCGCTTTCTAAATGGCAGCAATTTCTCCGTAAACGTGGTAATTCTTATGAGCAACGATACAAGAAAGGATTGCCACCACTTAACGATTCGTGGCTTGACGCGTTTTTTCTAGGTAATATCTATGTTCTTGGTTTCGGATACGATTTTCAGAGTTCGATCTACGGTGGTTATACTTAACATGAAAAGCGTGAAAAGGCACCTCACGGAAAACCACACTTCTATGCCCCTTCTTACGGTAATGAAGCAAAGCTTATGATGTTAGAGACATATGGTAGCCAAACTGCATGTTTGGGTTTTGGGTTGCCTTGTATTAATTATATGCCTTTTTACGAGGAAGCAATTTGTGACATAGTTTCTAGCATACGAATTATCAGGAAGAGTAAAGTAGGCCGGCAAGATATTCTAGCAGGTCTAAGCGTTTCCTCAGGTCGTTTGCCTCCCTGAGGCATTCCTTCACAAGGGCGTAGTAGATGCACAGGAGCTTTGCAGCCCCGGCAACCCTGTAAACAAAAAAGTATTTTCCCTCAGCGTGCTTCCAGCCCATGAATACATACACGGCGTTGCCCTAGTCTTTGCGCTGTAATATAACGGAGCAGACTCGGAACAGAGCAGCACGCAAGCGTAGCAATCCGCGCTTTTAGACATGCCTGTTCTTCGAGTCGAATGCACCTCACTGAAACGGGGGGGGGCGAGTCAAAGCCGGCAAAAGCCACCAAGGTATCTTCGTGCGTAAGCCGTCTAACATCGCCTATCTCAGCCATTATCTGCGACCCCGTAATTGGCCCGGTACCCTTAATATCCATCATGACATCGAACTCCTGCAGCAGCGAGGCTAGCCTGCACATCTCGCCTCTGAGCGCTTCAGTGGTTTTTACACGGCGTTTAAGCTGTCACCCGGTTGGCGTTATAAGCAGCTTTGTGCCATCGTTCTTTTTGAATGTGGCGACGGATTTCCGGGCGTGCCGGTATATTTTTCGGCATCTGTCTGGTTGTAGTGGTGTCCGGTTCTTTTGTACCACTTGCGGAGGGATTCAGAGGACGATTGAGTGGGAATAATAATTTAGCTTCTTTCAAGTCCCAGAAATGCCTGAAAACACAGGCGTTTCGGGAATCTTGCTGTTTTTACCGGCTAGGTACGATAGCAGGGGCGTCTGTATATGATATTGGTAAAATTATGGATTTATGTAATATCCAGAGCCAAGAATATACATCGAAGAAAAATAAATATGGGACTAAAAGAAGAAATCAAAGAGCGAGAAAAAGAGAAAACGGCATGAAAAGGCCTCAGCCAAGGTTGAAACTAACTTCGGCTGAGGCTGGTTTTTGCGTTTAAAACTCCTCCCAGGTCCTGCCGGACAGGTCGGCGGCTATCTTTTGGGTGTCCGGCATGGTCGAGTAACCAAGCATTTCCGCAAGGTTAAAGAATTTGCTCTTTTGTATCGGGTTCTTGCTGTTTTTCCTGAAGTCAGTGTCATAGAACCTGTCGACAATAAAGAACCTGTGCCGGCATGAGATCAGGTCGTAGCCGTAATTGCCCGCGCGGCGTATCGCCTCTCTTATACGCTCCTTTTCATCGTCTGTCACCGTGGCGCCGCCTTCGGGCCGGAACTTCAATTCCCCGTTTTCCTCATACGCGATGACGGTCTTCAACAGCTTGCCGATGGCGAAAATGCGCTTTTTGTTGTACAGGCCGACGTACCCGTGCTCCGAGCTGTTCACAGACTCCTTGTCATAGTAGAGGCCCAGCTCACGGTTGTCCTGCATGGTGGTGCCGACCGTGACTGCGCGCATCCATTTCCAGCCGTCCGGGATCAGTTTTTCATCGAAGCAGTATTTCTTGAAGTCATCCAGAACAGTTACAATCTCTGTATCCCTGTCGTCAACGATGTCCTCCATGGCCTGCACAAGCTGCTCGAACGTAATGTT
>CALXSV010000076.1 GCA_944391235.1 uncultured Clostridia bacterium
GTCCCAAAACATTATTGCGGGAAGATGTTGCTACCAATCAAGGAGCAAACGGAGAAAGCACATAGATGCAGCAGACTGTCCCGGTCACTGGATCGGCGCCCCCAGGGACAAAGCAAGCCCACCACGCACACAGTCGCAAAACCGTACCAGCTTCAATATAGCTCGCCGCCCCTACTGCCAGGGGGGAAAGAGGTGCATGCTGTTCCGGATTTTGGAAAACCCTTTCTCGCATTCTCATTGCTAGGCCTCTAAAAAATTGAAGTCTTTTTAGACTTAACAACACAACTGAAATACAAAAAGCCACTTACTCCACAACCGGAGTAAGCGGCTTCTTTTTTCCAGCAAGCACTACTGCTGGTCAAAGAAGAAATTGATCATTTCATTGGTCAGGCTGACATCACCCCGACTGATTTCCACCTCGCCCTTATTGTACCATTGCGCCAACTCCAATTCATTGGTATCCATAACGATTTCATCACTGCCATCCACTTCTGCAAAATAGCCCAAGAGTAGGTTGGAATCAATGCCCCAAGGTTGACTTTTGTAATAGCGGATATTTTTGACCTTAAGCCCTACTTCTTCCATGACTTCCCGCTCTACGGTCTGCTCTGCCGTCTCGCCAATCTCGGAAAACCCAGCCAAAAGCGCATAGCCCTTGTAAGCACGGCCACTGTACTTACTCATCAAAAGCTTCTTACCATTGGTAACGCCGATAATGACCGCTGGATAAATGCGTGGGTAGATAATATTGCCACAAATGGGACAATTCAGGCGGCGCTCAATTATACTGTGCACAAGGCGCTGGCCGCAGCGCCCGCAAAAACGATTATCTCGAT
The DNA here is from genome assembly GCA_944391235.1 of uncultured Clostridia bacterium. GTDB lineage: Bacteria > Bacillota > Dehalobacteriia > UBA4068 > UBA4068 > CALXSV01. The sequence continues at coordinate 837 of CALXSV010000076.1, forward strand.
ACCAGGCATACAGATGCCAGGCTGTCATAACGGCAAAAACAACTTCCTTAGGCTGCCATAAGCGCAGGCTGCGCAAAGGGACAAAGCGATACCCAGACAGAGCCATGGCATAGGCTTGTGGCTGTAACTGCAAAAGAAAATACGCATCCGCATCAATGGCAAACAGGTATGCGCTGGAAAGGCTATATCTCTGTAGCTGCGTATAGCAAGGCAATTCGACTAGCCCTTCCTCATCGCGAATTAGTACCGATTGCTCATGGAAGACAAAACAGGGATCCGTGGCCTGCGGTTTTTTCTCCTGATAACGATTGCATAGTTGTTTCGGCTCAATATTCTGTAACATAGCGCAACTCCTCTATACTATGTATTGCCCAAGGCAGGAAAAAAATACGCAGGGACGACTGATTGAGCAGCCGTCCCTGTTATTAAGAAGTCTATTCCGCTTTCCACAGGCCATGTAAATTGCAGTAAGCATAAATGGCCACCAGTTCATCATCTTCAGTAAGCATAAATTCCGCTTGCGGTGCACCCGTTGGGTCAAGCATTTTGCGCTGATTTCCCTGCTTGCTTTCCACCACAATCCACGAAATATGATGCGCTTCTGTCATTGGATGCTGCACGGTGCTGACTTCTACCAGTATGTGCTGCCCTTCTACTTTAAATACAGGTACGTGCTTTTCCACAGCTGCATCTGTTGTGTTGGGTACCAGAGGCGTCATTTTTTGCCCACAGCACATGACATCCGGGCCGGTATGCTCGGCATAAGCAATAATATTGCCGCAATGCTCACAAATATAGAATTTCTGCTCCATAAATAAACCTCCTTAATATAGCTTTTTATGTTACCAAAGAGTTTAAGCCATCGTTTCGTTACAGCTTTCGCAAACAGGCCCGAATCAGACCGGAAAACTTTTCACGGCACGCAGCGGCGGCAGCGAGAACCTCTTCCTCAGATAAAGGCTGGTCTAAAATACCAGCTGCCATATTGGAAAGCAGCGTAAAGCCAAGCACATTCATCCCACAGTGGGCGGCTGTGATAACCTCGGGTGCAGTGGACATCCCAACCGCATCCGCACCCAGCAAACGGGCAGCGCGAATTTCTGCCGGCGTTTCATATTGCGGTCCGGGGAAATACATATATACCCCCTGCCGAATTTCTATCCCCTGCTCCGCCGCGGTTTCTCTAGCTAATTCCTGTAAGGCGGGCGTATATAGATGCGACGCATCCGGAAACCGCACGCCAAACTGCGGCAAATTGGGGCCGCGCAACGGGGATTCCAGAAAAAATTTAATTTGATCTGTAATCAACATCAAATCACCGGCCTGCCAGTCCGTATTCACACAACCGGCTGCATTGGTGACAATCAAAGTCTGCGCACCAAGCAAACGCAACACACGCAAAGCATAGCTGACCTCTTCATAGGAATAGCCTTCGTAATGATGCATACGTCCCTGCATAACCGCCACACGCTGTCCCTCCAGCAGGCCAAAGACCAGGCGCCCCTTATGTCCAGGCGCAGTAGAAGGTTTAAAATGGGGAATATCCGCATAGGAAACGGCAATTGCCTGCTCCACCTCATCCCCCATATACCCCAGACCAGAGCCCAGCACCATAGCTACATCTGGACAAAAAGTACCAATTTGCTGTCTAAGGTAGGCAGCGCTTGCCTGATACTGCTCATATGTATATTCCAAGGCTCTTCCTCCATTCCTATCCTATATAACACAATTAATGCCACATACTTTGCAACACGGAAACTGAATCACATGTAAAATTCTCTGTTGACTCCATTATATCCTTTTGACTGACAAAAGAATTTGACATTCTGCGACACTATGGCTATACTCAAATAAACCCGTCCTCACAACACCCCGATTATACGGCAGGAGATAAATAATATGGAAAAGACCTACAAGATGCTAAGCGTAAAGGATTTATCAATAGCGGAAGATTTTTACTGCGGACAATTAGGAAGACGTATAAAAGAGCGCCACACGGATCACCTACTGCTGGACGGCGGTATTGTCCTGCAAAAGGCGGTGGATTCTCCGGGACAGCTTACTCTGTCTATCAAAAATTTTGACCGTCTGCTGGAGGGGCTATGCGCGGAACCCACAATACTTGCAGAGAACGGACTACGGCGTATTCAATTGCATGACCCCGATGGGAATACGCTTATATTGTGCGAGGATGCGGTGGTTAAAGCCATGCGCTATTTGGCTGATGGATGGGCACCCCAGCAGATAGAGCGTGTAGTGCAACTGCCGCTGTCCAGCATCGAACAGGCACAACAGCGTCTGCAAACCTTTCATATTCTGCATGGAGCGGACATAAAATCGCAGGCCAGCCATTATATACAGGAAATCCGTTCCATAGAAAGCCTGGTCTATCCCCCACATCTGGTCTCCAGCATAAGGGGAATGCAGGCGCGTTACCAGTGCGTAGAGGATTCCTTCATTCTGCTTATGCATGGACAGCGGCTGGCCGCCTATATTAACGTTTTTCCTATGCGCGATTCTCTTTACCGCGCTGTTCTGGAAGATGATACCATCCATGACGACGATATCCGCCCAGCAGATATTCAGCCATATTCCCAAGAGCACCTCAACCATCTGTACATTTTCTCCATTGCCATGCATCCGGATTATCAGGGCAGCGACGCCATTATCGCCTTAAGCGGAGAGCTGGTCAGATTTCTGCGTGAAAAAGAGGAACAGGGCTTTGCTATTGGCAGCATCTCCGCCACCACTGTCTCTGACGCAGGACGCAGAACCGCTGCAGCACTGGGCTTACAGGCAGTACAGCCAATTAATGGCGGTTATGTTGTTTACTCTGCGCAACGGGAGGCTGTACGGCAGATGATGTACCGATGTAAGCCTTAAGAAATGGGTTTCACGCGCATGGCACTCCGCACAACTGGCTATAAAAGATTTTTGCGCTTGAAAAAGAGGATTTCCACAATCACGATCACAAGGCTGAGCACAATAATAAAGGCATAGCCCCATTTCCAATGCAACTCCGGCATGTGATCAAAATTCATACCATACCAGCCGACCAGTAGCGTAAGCGGCAAAAAGATAACCGAAACAATGGCAATGATATTCATGGATTTACTCTGCTGTATATTCAACTGGGTCTGATACATTTCACGCAGTTGCAATAGATATTCCCGCATAGTTTGTACATGATTAAGCAGCCTTTCCACGCGCTCAGCCAGGTTGCCATAAGCCAGGCAGTCATCCGCTGTAAGCATTTGATTGATATTAGAGCGAATAGCCAAGCTAAGGTTAACCAACTGATAGTAATAAGCGTACAGGGTCATTAAATCGCGACGATAAGGTACAATCTCATTATAAAAACTGGCGGGCAGGTGCTTTTGCAGAATATCCTCAAGCTGAAATAGCTTATTCTCCATGTTCTGCAAAAATTCAATATCATCATCCAGACAAGAATTTAAGAGCCGACAGAAAAAGGCCAGAACGCTAGTATCTTCAGTAAACTGTGTTTCCTTTATCCGACCCAGCAAGGGCAGAATTTCCCGTACATCGCCAATCAAAAACAACTGATTTTTCTGCACATAAAAGCCAAAGTGCAGTCGTTTTAAAATGCGCTCCTGCTTAATCGGCAAATGAATGGCGCCCAGGATACAGGATCCGAACAGCTCGGCCTTACAATATTTATCATGCTCCAGGCTATACAGTGCGGCCTTTTTATGTGACAGATTTTCCGGGTACGCTCGGAACTCATCCAGGGAAAGCAAAAAAATCTGCTTATTGGCATCCTTATCTGGCAGAGCCTTATCGAAAGGCACTAAATTCTTTTGTAAAAGATACTGCTTCATGTCTCATATCTTCCTTAATGCTTTTACACACATTCAAAAATACCAGCTTTTTGTCTATATTATAACACATTTCCGCAAAACAGGAAGCAGGAGAAAACAGACAAAATCACATCAAAAAAATTTGACAAAAACTTTACATAAAGATGATTTTACATTTCACATTCCATTGTTATGCTAAAAACAAGAATAAAATAAAGGAGGTGTAGAGCATAGAAGAATTAAGAAACAAGAAGGGTTTTATCTGCGATATGGATGGTGTTATCTATCACGGCAATAAACTGCTGGCAGGTGTAAAGGAATTTGTAGAATGGCTGTATCGTGAGGACAAAAAGTTTCTCTTCCTGACAAACGGAAGCGGACGTTCTCCGCGGGAATTGCAGCAAAAGCTGCAAAGAATGGGTTTACATGTGGATGAAAGCCACTTTTATACCAGCGCGCTGGCTACCGCCAAATTTATCAGTTCGCAGGCTCCGGGTTGCAGTGCCTATGTAATTGGCGAGCCTGGCCTGTTTAACGCATTGCATGACGCTGGTATTACCATCAATACGGTTGACCCGGATTACGTTGTTGTCGGAGAAACCAATAACTACAATTACGATAGCATTTGTCAGGCCGTACATCATGTATTCAACGGAGCCAAGCTGATTGGCACCAATACGGATTTAACCGCACCATTGGAATGTGGCATCGTACCAGCCTGCCGTTCGCTAATCGCACCCATTGAGATGACGACAGGAAAATCCGCTTATTATGTAGGCAAGCCCAATCCGCTAATGATGCGAACGGGACTAAAGATGCTGGGCGTACATTCACAGGATGCGGCGATTATTGGCGATAGAATGGATACAGACATCATTGCCGGCATTGAAAGTAGTATGGATACGGTACTGGTATTGTCTGGCGTTACCGCAAGAAATACCATAGAGAATTACCCCTACCGGCCCAGACTGGTTTTAGAAGGCGTAGGCGATATCCCCGCCTAAGGACATACAATACATATAAGAGACAGGCAGCCTATTTACAGGTTGCTATTTTTTTAAGAAAGTCCATGTGGAAATATACAGCATCAGAAGAGATAGTTTAGGACAGAGCTAAAAGAAAAAGATTAAAAAATAGGAATAGTTATCGATTGCATGGTCGATTCCAAATAGAGTTTAATAATTCAGAGGGCTTACCTTAGGGAATCCCTCTTTTTATGGAAAAAGGGAGCCGATGCTCCCTTTTTTTGATTGATATTTACTTTAGGATTTCCTTACAGAAATTCATCATCATTTGCGCCGCAACGGCACGGGTTGCCGTACCTGTAGGGTTGAGAACACCGTTCCCGTTTCCTTGCATAATTCCGTTGCCAACCGCCCAAAGCATGGCCTCTACTGCATAAGGACTAACACTGGCTGCGTCCTTAAATGCAGAAAGCTCAGAAAGATTAGAGATTTTTATGCCCTTATACTGTGCATAACGGTACAAAATCGCAGCGATCTGTTCCCGGGTAATGGAATCGTTGGGTCTAACTTTACCATTGCCGTAACCCTTTATAATACCGTTTGCAGCGCCCCAGACAATCGCTTCTTTATAATAAGCATTTTCCGCTACATCGGTAAACGGATTGCCGGAAATCTCAGGCTCATTTTCCAAACGATAAAGAATGGTTACAATCATGCCGCGCGTTATGGTCTGCTTTGGACTGAACAAATCCGTTGCCGTTTCGCCCATCATTCCTTCAGCGTAAACATACTTTACTGCTTCATAATACCAGTCTGATCTTTCAATGTCCCGAAATGGCAAACCGGTATCCGGCGTTGCAACCTTCACAAAGGAAGCACTGATTTCCGCGTTGGACGCAGGCATGGTAAAGGTGTATTTATCGTTGCCTTTATCTGTTACCTTGATTTTATCGCCGTTCTTATCGGTAACCGTTAGTTTGGATAATTCATAGCCCTCGTCCGGCTTTACAGTTATCGTTATGGTGCTGTTTTTGCTTGCACGCACCGGAGAAACAGAAATCGATCCATTCTCTACCTTGGATGATGTGCTGATCGAATAGCTTGTTGAACTGCCAGAGGAAGAACCATTATTATTAGCACGTTTAATAGTTAAAAGACCGTCCACATAAGTAATTGCATAGTTTTCCCCCGCATCAGCACCGTTGGCCTTAATTACATAAGTACCCGCTTTGCTGGTGTCGGTTGCGCTCGTAGTCAAAATTGGCTCGGTTAGCAAAACATCCCCAGCGATAAGCCCTTCGTGAACATAGGAGAAGGTTGGCATCTCACCGTTTACTTTCACAGAAGCATCTTTTGCAGTAATTACTAAAGACGCCTTTTTAATGATAATTGTTTCGCTACCAGTTACCTCTTTACCGTCTTTTTCTGCTTTGAAGTAAACGACATAAGTACCAGCATTGATTTCCGCTACTTCTTCAGCATTCAAAGAATAGTTATCGCTACCGTCTTTGTTATAAACAACCGTTGCTCCTTCCGGTACCTTTACTGTAATACCATGAGCTGTTTTATCATAAGTACCGGTATATCCTTTTTCTACCACCTCAAAGGTATCGGAAACAGCGGCAATCTCAAAACTGGTACGAACTGTTCCAACATAATTCCCCTTAAAGGTAATGATGATAGAAGCTGATCCTACTTCTGTATTATCGCTATATACCACATCATAATTATCAGCAGTCAAAACCGCCCCATTATCTTTGTTCACCACATGAATAGCCGGCTTAATTTCACTACCGGTAACCGGATAGCTGCTATTCACCCCGGTGATAATAACATTACTCTCATTCAATTCTTTTGCTTCTACCGTAATATCATCACTTGTATATAGAGGAACACCATTCCAAGTAAAGGAAGCTTTCTCTGTTCCTACTTTATCGAAGGACAGCTTCCCGTCCCTTGTGAGAGAGAAGGTATCTTCCGGTGCTACAGCCAAGGCTGCCGGCGTGGTATCCACGAATAAAACAACTTGGTCGCTATATCCTTGTGTACCGGTCAAGTCAGTCACATTGATAGCAATTACTTGATTATCTGCTTTACTGCCAATAGCCGCTACATCGCCGGCCTTTATATAAGCGCTGGTAGTATATTGCGGCTCTACATCGCTACGGCCCATCAACATTCCGGTTTTTCCGCTAACAGGAGACGCCAAGGTAACATTGCTTGCGCAGTTATCAATTTTTACCGTAGCACCAGCGCCTTGCAGATAACCAATAAGGCCACCAGCATAGCTTTGCGCGCTAAGGCTAATATCCCCATTTACAACTACACCCTTTATTACTACAGTACCTGTGGTCTGTACTCTGCCAACTAAGCCGCCGGCACAATTGTCATCAGTAGCAAGAGCAGTATCAACAGCAAATTTTCCGGTGATTTTTGTATTTTCATCAATCGTTAAAGCAACTGTCTCAGGAGAAATTGTAGCAGTTGTATTATAGCCTAACAAAGTTCCAATCCACTGTCTGCGTCCTGTGCCGCGGAAAGTGATCACATCATCCGTCGTATTGCTAATAGATAGCCTCGTAAAGTCTAAACCATCAGAAGAGGAATAGCCGATGATCCCGCCGATATGAGCATAAATACTGTTTTTGGCGTCGATCCCGGTACCACCACTATAAATCACATTGCCGCCGGTATTGCCGCTACCAGCAAAACCACCGATATACATCATTTCATATTTATCAGACACAGCAGCAGAGGCACCCTGAATATTTATAGTAGCATTGATCGTTACTGTTTGCGCATCCCCAATTAAGCCGTTTTCGTAGCCAAAAGCACCACCAACACTTAAAGTACCAATAAATTCACTATTAGTAGAGATATCCATTTTTTCTACGCTTACATTCACATTGCTCCAGGTCAAATCCTCTGCACGTCCAGCCAAAGAGCCAATTCCCACCACATAATTGGTTTTGGGAATCTGTAATTCCATAGAAGCGGCCAAATCCAGGTCCTTCACTTCCACCATACCGTCTGTTAACGGTTTGACATAACCGAATAAACCATAATAAGTATTGCCGGTAATGGCATTTACATTTTGGTTCATATTTAAGGTAATCGTATTTTTACCACCATCAAAATGCCCGCCAAAGTAATTGGCAGCAGTACCAATTCCGATAAAGGCAGCGTCGTCAATGGTAACAGATTGGGTCAACTTGTAGTAAGCAGAGCGCAAGATAATTTGCGCCTCTGTGTCGCCAATTCCTACGTTGCTTGCCCCAGCTTTGTTATACAGGTAGGTGATCGCGTCATGATCGCCGGTATTGATTGCCTTTTGCATCATGAGCAAATCTTCCTCGGAATCAAGAGAAATCGCTTCCACCCAGGAACTAAAAGCAATTTGATCTGTTGTGGCATCTGCTGTCTGCAAATTCACCGTCATTTTTCTATTGGAAATATTAAGCCAATAAAGCTTGCCCTGTGGTGTTTCCACATAATCTGTAGTCGAATAAGTAGTCCCCTGTTTTTCTCCATCCTGGAAGAAAACAGGTACTTTTAAGGTATGCGTGCCATCTTCTGTAAAGGTATAGATTTCTCCATCAGGCATCAAACGGATGGGTTCTCCTGCTTTACCGGTCACCGCCAACTGGATATAGTTGCCGTCGGCCTCGGTGGCAGCGTTAGACAAACCGTTAAACACATTAACATTTTCTTCTGTCGCCGTTACATCTCCGGCAGAAATACAGTTTTTATAGAAAATCCTGCCCGTATCTCCGGTTGCAACCAAGTCGCCCACTAGAATACGCGCACCATCCGCAGTAATATCCCCATAGTTTGCGCAGTCTTCTAAGGAAATACCAGCATAGGCATGCCCAATTAAGCTGCTAAACCGGCTGGTGTTAGATGCGGTATTGAGGACTTCTACAGTAAAATCACCATTATTTACGCAGTTTATCAGTTTTAATTTGGTCTCATCTACCAATGTACTTTGGGCCCGGCCAACAATTGCCGCAATGTAGGTTGTATTCGTTTCCGATGTATCTAAAGCAGTATTGATTGTTGCATTATTGGTAATATTTCGAATCACTGTGTTTTTATTACGAGGGGTGTAATTTCTGGTAAAGCCGTCGTTTTCTTTATGGGTATACCCTACCAATAAACCGGCGTCCACCAGGGTCCCGCTGGCAGGGTTCAAAGTAAATCCTCCACTGGCCTGTCCATCCAATACAATATTCTCAATGGTGGCTTCCCAAACGTTAGCGAACACACCGCCGATCCGGCTGACATCTGAATATTTGCTAAAGTCGATATTCAGGGTGATGGTATGATTGCGGCCATCAAAATGGCCCATAAAGTTAGAAATTCCATGGAAGCCATTGGAATCCGTACCCTCATAGTTCGCTAAAGTAATCGCATTTTGCAAGGCATAACTTGCTGTTTGCAAATGCATATAGGCTGCATGAAACCCTTCGGTAAAGCCAAAGCGCGCATAATCCTCTTTCAACTCGTCAGACACAGCGTTGTCATCGGTAGGGGCGTTGGTACTGTCTAAAATTCTTGCTAAAGCATAGATTTCTTCGGCAGTTGTAATTTCATAAGGCACAGCCTCTGTACCGGCCGGGGTCCATTTTGCGATGATCGTTGCATCGCTGTAACTATCCCAAGGGGCGAGAGCATTGCCTTCGCCGTCAGTTAATTGGGTTTCTCCAAAATACCAACCGCTGAATATGTATCTATCCATGGTCGGTACAGCCAGACTATAAGCAGGGTTTGTTGTACTCTTATAAGTAACCTTTGCAGCAGCTTCTGTGCCAGCAGGCAAGGTACCGCCATTGGCATCATAAGTTAAGGTAACCTCATGCGTTCCAGCCAAACTTTCATCTAGCTTTGTCTTACAGTTATTAAGTTTTTGCACCAAGTCTGCGCTGACAGCATTCTTCTGCACTTCGTTTAATGCAGCAAACGCACCGTCAGCAGAACGAATTGCATCAAAATTATCTGCAGTAACATCAGCCGGTTTAGGCAAATCGCTAATAATCGCTTCCACCGCTCTGGCTGCATCCGTATCACTCTGATCCATTACATTGAGGGAAATAGTAGTGCTTTGGCCGTTTACCGTAAAGGTCAGGTTTTCTTCGCCTTTGTTATTCAAAACCAGCGGAATCGTTGCTTCACCGTTTTCATCAAAGGAAACATTTACCTCAATATAAGCATTGCCATCTTCGTCGAATTGCTCAATCAGGGCGTTCCCAGCAAAGGTGCCCAGGAAAGGGTCATACCCTTCTGTGTCATAGCGCAATGTATCAGTAGCAGCATTTTGAGCAATTTCTGTGCTACTGAGATTACGGTTGTAAATACGCAAAGCATTTACGCTAACATTAGCATTAGCAGCATGCGTCCCGGTTTTCTGCAAATATACGGTTTTTACATTCATCTTAGTATTATCTACCGTATCAGCCTTTGGGTTTACAGCCGAAACATTTTTTTCTGCGTCCCCATTAGAAGAATATAGAGTACGGGTTCCATTCCCATCATCTGTAAAATAAGTACGGAAACAAGCAGTAGCAACAGCAGGACCGTTGGATACCCAGTTCCAACCACGAATAGCACTGCCCTCAAAATTAACAACATTGTAATACAACACAACGCCGTCTTGACGGACGCCACCACAATTTGCAACAGCATAACCAGTTGGATTATTGGTTGCATTATACAAATTACCGGGAGTTGTTTTTATTGTATAGACATAGTCATCTCCACCGGGTTTTCCATTATTGGTCGCCGGGAAGGAATCTGCATCGGTACCTAGAACTTCTTCCACAGTAATCCCGTTTATATAGGTGTATTGTTCTGCATCATCCGCTTGGTTATCCACCATAGGCAGAGTCAACGAGCCTGTCGCAGTCGAAGTATCCGTTAAAATCAAACCTTTTTCGGTCCAAGTATGCGTTTTTACATCCAGACTGCCTGAAGTTTTTTCAGAAAGGTCTACCCATGCATCCGCCTCGCCATTATGCACTCCGAGTCCGGCATTGTAAATTCCGTCCAGGTGCAGCACTAAGCCGTCAGTTACATACCAGGGTGCATTGTATCCACTAATTCGCACTGTTTGCGTTTCATTCGCTTCTCCGCCGGTAAGGGTAATTGAGTTTTCTTCGCCCACATAAGGGAACAAATGCGTAGCAGATACTACCAATTCACCTTCTGCAAACACTGTCATTGGCAACAAAGCTAACAAAAAACACAATAATAAAAGTACCAAAAAAGATTTTTTACTCTTTTTCATAATATGACCTCCTCTTTTATTTTTAGAAAATATGCGATTTACTGTTATTAAAAAGCCATTTGCATCAGCGGCTCTCAAAGCTTACCATTCTTACGGGAACATCCCTCCTTCCATAGAGCATATTTTCCTTTACTTTTTCGGCTGAAAGCCCTTCTTCTGACAGAATAATGATTCTGTTGTTTTTTTCATTTCTGAAAGTGCAAAAAATTGCCGATAAGGATTGAGAAAATAGGAAAAAGCAAAGACACATAGTGTTTCATCTGTGTCTTTGCTGAAAAGAGGTACACAAAATAGGCCGGCAAAAAAAGAAAACTTTTCCGGTTCTTTTTCTATGCTGTTTTTTAAGAATGTTCTTGTAAAATAACAGCCAATATGCTAAGCTTTATAAGTAAGTAGCGGTCCTTTTGGATGTGTCGAAAGTAATCATCGATTTTTGGTACTTTATTTAACAACAGAATCATTATCCTGTAATTTTTATATAACGAGACCTAAACGTTCAATTTGTTTTGTGTGTTCCTCAATACTTTCCATGATATAAATACGGGTAGTATCAATGCTGGCGTGTCCTAATAGGTCTGCCAGTTTTGCTATATCTTTATCCAAATGATAAAAGGAAACTGCGAATAAATGCCTGAAATTATGGGGAAACACTTTTGTGGCATCCACCTCTGCATCCTTGCAGAGGTTTTTCATTTCAAGCCATACGTTTGACCTGTTCATTGGTTTTCCGCCTTTTGTAATGAACACTGTGCCGGATAAAATTCCATTTTGCCTGCAATACTCCGTTAAACACCGCATAAGCTTTTTTGTTAAAAGGATGGTTCGCACTTTTCCTTTACAGTTTACCGTACATTTGCCGTTTTTTACCGCTTCCACTGTAATATATTGCAGCTCGGAAATCCGAATCCCGGTAGCGCACAGGGTTTCCATTAGATAAAATAATCGCTGATTGTTTTTTCGTTTTGCTGCATCCAGAAGCCGCAGGTATTCTGCTTTGCTAAGCTCCTTTTCCTTATCCCGAAAGATACGACGCTGCTGCTTAAAAGGTTTTACTTTCAATTCGTACCATCCCATAAAGGTAAACAAGCTGTTTAAGGCGGCAATCATGGAATTAGCTGTGCTTACCGCACATCTGTCTATTAAGGATTCCTTAAAACGAATCACCGTTTCCTTTTCCACCTGTTTGCTTTCCGGTAGAAAGCTATAAAAGGCTTGAACATCTCGCATATACTTCTCAATGGTGCTCTGACTCTTTTCTTCTAAAATCAGATGCTTTTTATACGCCGTTAGATATGCCTCTTCTATCACATATGGCATAAAAACGCCTCCTTTGGGTTCATTCAGAGTACTTATAGTCTAACCAAGAACCGCTTTTATACGCCCCATGTTCTATGAAAAAGTGCGCATATCTAAAAAATTACAGAGATATCCCCGCCAACTTAAAAAACAGGAAGATCCCCAATATAGCAAGGAATGGAAGGTGTGAAGATGCAGCCTTGCTCCTATATATACACTCTTTGAGCGCTGATATAAATCTATAGCTCCATACATTTTTATGATACGCCCCAAAAACAGGCGCTTTTGATATAAAAAGCCCTCCACCTTTTGTGGAGGGCAAAAAAATTATCTATACCAGATAGAGGAGATGGGCAATCGCTGCATAGTGTTTATTCAACGCGTTCATCGCCCCAGAAGAAAAGAGCTACGGTACCAGGACCGGTATGGCTTCCGATGGTGGTACCCACATAGTTAATTTCAACCTTGCCGTTGAGCTTGGGGAATCTTGCTTCAACCAAATCCGCTACTGCTCTGGCATCCTCATAGCATTCAGACTGAGAGATGTAGCATTTCCCACTGTAATCTAATCCATCCTGAGCATGCTCCTCCATTTTATCGACAATGGCCTCTATGACCTTTTTCTTTCCGCGAATTTTATAACGGGGAATCAACCGACCCAAATTATCCATGTTCAGGAGAGGACAAATCTTCATCATAGTACCAAACCAGCCGGCAGCTTTAGTAATGCGTCCGCCGCGCACATAAAAGGTCAAATCCGTGGAGAAAAACCAGTGATGCAACTGCAGCTTATGTGCCTCTGCCCATTGCTGCAAATCATCAATAGACATACCGCTATCGCGCAAATCTGCCAGCTTATCCATGAGCAAACCATAGCCGGAGGACGCACCCAGAGAATCCACAATATAAATTTTACGCTCCGGATATTTCTCCGATAGCTCCCGCTGCGCCAGTAAAGCGGAATTGAGCACACCGGAGATACCCGAGGATAGACTAACATGCAGAATGTCCTGTCCTGCCTCCAGAAACGGCGTAAAGAAATGAATAAATTCATCTACATTAACCTGTGAAGTTTTGGTCATGGCGCCATCAGCCATCGCCTGATAAAACGCATGAAAAGAGATGGATTTCCCTAAATCATCCACATACTGCTTGCCATCCAGCTCAAAATGGAAACAGATATAGCGAATATCCCGCGCCTCAAAATGCGCGGCGGTCAGGTCAGCGGTAGAGCAGCAGCTAATAACGTAGTTGTAATTACTCATAAAGCATTTCCTTTCTTAATTCAACTCTATGCAATATTTATTAATCTCCAAATTAAATCTTTTTATTTTATAATTTAAGAAAAACACTTGATTTTATTTATACGTTTGTTATAATAACATGCAAATACTTTTTTCACAATGACAAGTCCATGCATAATGTATCTTAATTATACAAAAAGGGGGAAATGTATGTATGAATCCGGAAGACAAACGCATACGGAAAACAAAAAAATTTTTAAAACAATCTTTAATAGATTTACTGGAGAATAAACCCTTTGACCAGATAACAGTCACCGAATTATGTCGTCAGGCAGATATTAGCCGCATCACCTTTTATAGCCATTACGACGATAAATATGCCCTGGTGGATGATATTTCCTGCGATATGCTGGAGATTGCCCGAGATGACTTCCATCGCATGCAAAAGGAAAACAATCCTGAGGGCGATCCAATTGCCTCCTACTGCAATCTTTTGGATTGCATATTAAACCTTTATGGTGATAAAAAACATTTCTTCCGGCATACCATTCCCAGCGAAAACCCTTATCTTTACTATACTTTTTACCAGCATATCTCCGAAAATATTGAGCACCGCATAGAAAAGGAAAGCCACTTGCTGCAACCCAAATATTCGTATAAAAAGGTTTCCGCTTTTCTATGCAATGGCATTTGGGGCTTTATTAATGAAAGTTATGAAGAGAACGCTTCTCTGGAAGATATACGACAGGAAACCAGAGAATTGCTAAAAAATCTACTTACCTCCGGCGTTCTGATGAAGGTAGAAAAGTAATAGGCTCTGCGCAGTAAAATTTTTATCCGCAAAGACAAACGTGCCAATAGAAAAGCAGGTGTTTCTTCCAGGCAACACCTGCTTTCCTATTGGCACGTTTTATGGAGAATCCATATCCTCCCAAAATAATTCGTCTAGCGTTTTGCCCAGCACCTGGCACACGCGAATACATAGTTTTATGGTCGGGTTATAATCACCCTTTTCAATGGCGTTGATGGTCTGGCGCGATACCCCTACTCGCTCCGCCAGCTCCTGCTGAGACATATCCAGTGCAGCACGCGCTGCTTTTAGTCGAAGATTTTTCATAGCCATTCACCAAGTCGGTCAGGAGGCAAGCTCACGTTTATTCTGACGCAGCTTTATCACAACAACAACCAATATAAAAACAAAGCTCAAACCAACGAACAAATTAAGGCTATGATAATTTAACATGCCATTGGTATACACATAATCCCCATCCCAAAAGTTCATAATGCCTAAAGCAAGATTTACAACGCCCACAAGGCTGAACACAATAAGATAAAAGCGGGGCCGGCTACCTACATAAAAGTAAGCGTCATGCAGAATACAGATAGATGCGTACAAAGTGATGGAGATTAGAATGCCAAGGCTATGCCCGAGCGGAACATCACACCAATGGACATCGACCAACACAGCAGAAAACAGATTATAAAAAAGCAGACAGAAAAAGGCGCATTTAAAAGCCCTACCCTGTACAAAGCGCTGTCTCTCATCATATTTATTATCAGAAACTTTGTGCCTGTGCAGCACGCTGGAAGTAACAAAAACAATAACCAGACAAAGAATGAAATAAAGGCCCGCCATAAGAAGCATGTATTTCATATTCTATCTCTCCTTTCTTATTTATTATAAGATATATTTTTCTTTATGTCAATTATATTTAACAAAAAGCTTAAAATATGAGGCAGGAGAATATTCTCCTGCCTAAATAAAAAGCAAGTTAATCTGCTGCCTTTGTATCGCAGTAAATACAACGGTACACACCTGCGGAGGGGGATAAACGGAAAATATGCTGAATATCCTGCTCCGTTGTGGTTATACAACGAGGATTTTTGCACTTAAGAATATTATGCAATTCCTTTGGCAAAGCCAGGTGCTTTTTTTCCGCCACCACCCCGTTTTTTATAATATCCACTGTAATATTGGGATTGATATAACCCAGCACATCCAGATTAATATCAATTTCTTCATCTATTTTTATAATATCCTTTTTCCCCATTTTTTCGCTAGGGACATTGCGCAGCAACGCCACAGAGCAATCCAACGCATCCAGATTTAACATATGGTAAATCTGCATAGCCTTGCCTGCGGTAATATGATCGATAACAATGCCGTTCGTAATCGAATCTATCTTCATTTTAGCAAACCTCCAGCATTTTAAGGATTAAAGCCATGCGGATGTACTTGCCATAGCGGGCCTGTTTAAAGTAACAGGCTCGTGGATCATCATCTACTGCCGTAGCAATTTCATTGACTCGCGGCAGGGGATGCAGGATGCACAAATCCTCTTTGGCGTTTTTTAGCTTATCCAGAGTCAAAATATAACTGTCCTTTAAACGCAGATAGTCCTCCTCATTAAAGAAGCGCTCACGCTGCACACGCGTCATATACAGCACGTCCAACTCCTCAATCACACTGTCAATCGAAGTGGTCTGCGTGTAAGGGATATGCTTACTCTTAATATGATCTGCCTTAACATAACTGGGAACCTTTAGCTCCTCTGGAGAAATCAGTACATAACGGATATTAGCATAACGCGACATAGCGGCAATCAGCGAGTGCACAGTACGCCCAAATTTAAGGTCTCCGCAAAAGCCAATGGTTAAACCGTCAAAGTAACCCTTTTCCCGTTTGATGGTCAGCAGGTCGGTAAGCGTCTGTGTAGGATGATTGTGTCCGCCATCACCGGCATTGATGATTGGTACGCTGGATTTCATGGCTGCAACCAAAGGCGCGCCCTCCTTAGGATGCCGCATGGCAATAATATCCGCGTAACCGCCAACCACAGCAATGGTATCGGATACGCTCTCCCCCTTGGCTGCTGAACTGGAGGCCGCCTCGGAAAAGCCCAGTACGCTGCCACCTAACTCCAGCATAGCAGCCTCAAAGCTGAGGCGGGTACGCGTAGAAGGCTCAAAAAACAAGGTAGCCAGCTTTTTATAACGGCATTTCTCCTGATAATACTGCGGGTTTTCCATAATATCATTGGCAACGGCGATCAGTTCATCTATTTCTTCCGCAGATAAATCCAGAATATCAATCAAATGCTTCATTTATTTTCCTCCTATCCAGCTTTCATCCGCAGGATTATTGCGAAAAGCCAGCAAACGAGCAATATCTTCCGGCTGAATATAGTTTTCCTCCGCCGCTACCTGGGCAATAGTATCAAAGTCGGTAAGGCTGATATTGCGCACCTGCGCAGCGGCCAAACGCTCCAGGCCCTTGCGCATTCCATAGGTAAAAATACTGACAATACCCAGCACCTGCGCGCCTGCTGTCCGCAAGGCCTCAACGACCTCAATCACGCTGCCGGCAGTGGAAATCAAATCCTCCACAACCACAACCTTCTGTCCGGCCTCCAGCCGACCCTCTATCTGATTGTTACGTCCATGATCCTTGGCGCCGGAGCGCACATAGCCCATAGGTAAGCCCAGCAAATGGCCGGTAATGGCAGCGTGCGCAATGCCTGCTGTGCTGGTACCCATTAATACCTCACAATCCGGATATTCGCGGCGAATGGTTTCCGCCAGAGCATTTTCTACATCATTGCGTACCGCCGGGGCGGTCAGGGTAAGGCGATTGTCACAATATACAGGACTCTTAATGCCGCTGGCCCAGGTAAAGGGCTGGTCCGGACGGAAAAATACCGCACCGATGGACAGTAGGTCGCGGGCAATCAGCTGTTTTATATTCTCCATATTTTCTGCTCCTTTTCTGCAGTTTTTCTCAAGCTATCCTTTTGCCTAAAGAAGTGGTTCTCATCATCAGCCAATAAACTCTGCACAGCAACGGCGGTAAGCAGCAACCGCATCCGCGGCAGCTGTAATCGGCCGGCCCACCACGATATAATCGGAGCCCAGCAGACAGGCTTGGGCAGGTGTAGTAACACGGACCTGGTCGCCCACATCGCCATCCGCAAAGCGCACACCCGGCGTAACGGTTAAAAAGGCAGGGCCGCAAACCTCATGCACCTTAGCAGCCTCCAAAGGTGAACACACCACGCCATCCAGCCCAGCGCTACGCGCATTGCTGGCATAATGCATAACCACAGTATCCAGAGGCTGCTCAATTAGCAAATCCCTTCTCATACGCTCTTCGCTGGTAGAGGTCAACTGCGTTACAGCAATTAACAGAGGCCGGCTACCATCCGGCCGCGTTAAGCCACGCAAAGCAGCTTCCATCATGGCAATGGTGCCGCTGGCATGCAAATTGCACATATCCACATCTAACTGCGAGAGCACGCGCATGGCCTTCTCCACAGTATTGGGTATATCATGCAGCTTTAAGTCAAGAAAAATTTTGTGACCGCGCTGCTTGAGCTCATGGACAATATCCGGTCCCAGCGCATAAAACAACTCCATACCAATTTTAACAAAGGGCTTTTCCTGCTGAAACTGGCTCAGAAAATCCAGCGTTTGCTCCCGGCTGGCAAAATCGCAGGCAATAATAACATCCTTTCCCATCAATGCGCACCTCCTATAATATCAGCCAGCTTATCTATGTGATAGCTTTCCATCAACTGCGGCAAATCCTTCAATATTTTGGGGCAGATAAACGGGTCTACCAGATTGGCTGCACCAATCTGCACTGCACTAGCGCCAGCCAACATCATTTCCAGGACATCCTCTGCGCTGCTTATACCGCCCATACCGATAATCGGAATCCGCACGGCTTCATAGACCTGATAGACCATGCGCAGGGCAACAGGAAAAATAGCCGGGCCGGAAAACCCGCCCATCGTATTGGCCAGCACCGGCTTTTGGGTACGCACATCAATGCGCATACCCAGAAGCGTATTGACCAAGCTTAAACCATCCGCGCCCGCCTGCTCACAGGCCTGCGCAATGGAGACAATATCCGTTACATTGGGCGTAAGCTTAATATAAACCGGCTTGCT
>CALXSV010000077.1 GCA_944391235.1 uncultured Clostridia bacterium
GCCAAAGCAGGGGAGTCCCAGCCTCTCCTGTAGCTCTGCCGCAATGCCTGGCATGTCTATACCAATTAACATGGGAACCGGGCTTCCCAGCAGGGCAACAAAGGCTGGCGATATATCTGTGCAAGCGCTGATCACCTTGTCTATAAGCAATTGATCCGTTCCGAGTACCGCGTCCATCTCTCGCAGGCCGGAGCAGAAAACCGCACTACGTGAGCCATACCAACGCGGTTCATCATAACCGGTATAATTTCCTGTGCAACCGCCTGCATCATGGATGACCACCAGTCCCCCTAGTTCAAAGAGGGCTGCGCACACACCGGAATAGTCCGGTGCAAACGGCGGTAAATAAAATCTTAATTTTCCCATGTCTATATCACCAATCCATAAGCGTTAATTAAATCCTGTAAATTGTTGGGGCTTATATAGCTGTTGCGCAGCATTTTCATGAATTTGCACACGCCATGATAGCCAAACATGGTTTCATCGTTGAGCAAATCCATAACATAACGGCTTTGCGTAATATATGCCGCCTCAAAGCCAATGGCCAGAGCCTGCTGGGTTTGGTTACTGCGCAGCATGGTGCGGGGATGACGCGGTGGCTGTATCTTTATCTGCGGGCAGTATTCTAAAATCTGTTGCATATAATGCTTCTCTTGTCCGGTTGGCTGCTCGGCAAACACGCCTGCAACGCTAAAGCCCTGTTGGTATAGGAACCAAGCCAGGGCAAAGGGATGCGCCACGGCAGCTCCATCAAGCAGAATGGGAAGATCCCCCAGCAGTTGTCGGGTTTGTGCGATTTCCTGCTCTGCTTGCTGACGCAGTACGCTTAAATCCATGGAAGATGTTTTTCCCAGTGCTTGTTGCAGCTGCTCATATTGCTGGTCAATGTTATCCAGCGCATAGCTGACAGGCAACTCCAAATAAGGAATACCTAAGTCCGCTTTCATTCTTTTGGCTGCTGCCAAGCCGTTGGGGGATAGCACCAGATTGCAGGCTGCTGTTGCCATGGTTTGGAATTGCGCATAGGTTTTGCATTGGGAGATGTGCTTGATTTGAGAAATCCCCAAGCTATGCAAAAAGCTATAGAGCTCGCATTGCCCGTCGATAGGAAGTAGATTGCCGATGCAGTTTACTGTGCTCAGCTGATTATCCGTACTTTTGAGAAGACGAAAGATTTGCTGTTGGATATGAGCCGGCGGCGGTAGCTTGCTTTCGTTGCGGATAGGATTCATATGGCAAAAGCTGAAGTCAATACCGCAAAAGCGTTGCGCGAGCTCTATTGTTAGAGATTCCAAATCTGTGGCCATCAGGTCGTCAATGCAGGTCACAAAAAGTAGTATAGCCTGCGGTTTTTGGGCAAGCCTGCTTAGAACCTGTTCTACGGCCTGCAAAATCTGTTGCTCGTAGGAGCCGGAAATAATGTCCTGCTCTTCCAGAAAATAATAAGCCAGGCGATCCTTATAGCCGTGTTGGTAGGCGCTGATTGCACCGTGGCGTCCACAGGCTGCTGGCGCGATGAACAGTTGAAAGCTTTCCGGTACCAGCATTCCAACTCGTACCAGGCCCCAACCGCCATGGGCAGGGGAGGTGTATAGCAATGTTTTGGCAAAGCAAGGATGTGAATTAGCCATGACACACCTCCAATACTTTGCTGGCCAATTCCTGATAGCAGGCAGCCATACCCGAATTCGGAAATGCCTCCACTACGGTTTTGCATTGTGCCTCAGCCTGCTGCACAATACCGTCGCGCGGTAGACTGGCAATGAGCTGGCTATTTATTTCTTTAGCCATCTGCTCGGTAAGCGCCTGCTCATTGGCGATATTCCTTTGGTTGAGAATAATGCCACCCAGTTTGGCATAATTTCTTTTGCCAAAGTTTTTTATGGCAGATGCAATGTTGGTGGCTGCATATAATGCCATCATCTCACCAGAGGTGACGATAAACACATAGTCTGCATAGCCATCGCGCATGGGCATGGCAAAGCCGCCGCAAACAACGTCTCCCAACACATCGTAAAAAACAATATCGGGCGCATAGGTTTCGTATACGCCCAATTCCTCCAGCTTTTCAAAGGCTGTAATGATGCCTCTGCCTGCGCAGCCAATTCCTGGCGTGGGGCCGCCGGATTCCACACAAAAGGTGCTGTTAAAGCCAGGAAAAACCAAATCCTCTCGGGTTAGGCCATGAGGATTTTTTTGTAGCTGCTCCAGAACGGAAGGGATGCTTCGGCCAACCAGATTTTTGGTGGAATCCGCCTTGGGGTCGCAGCCGATTTGCAGAACCCGGTAGCCCATTGTGCTTAATGCCGCTGAAAGATTGGCTGTTGTCGTGGATTTGCCTATGCCGCCTTTTCCGTAAATTGCTATTTTTAACATAGCCTTCCTCCTTGTGTGCTTTTGTCTTAGGCTGGCTGCACGTCTTGAGGTAGCAGATTGATGGGAATGATGCCCTGATAGTGTTTGCCACCCTCTTGTATGTTGATAACCTCAGCCTGAATATCAAAGTAGTCCTGTATATTCTCCCGGTTGATTACCGCACTGGTTTCTCCAAACAAATAAGTGTCTGCTTTTAGCAACAGTGTTTTATCTGAGCAGCGCAGCGCGTTTGCTGGAAAATGTGTATTAATAAGAATAGTAAGGTTGTTTTTGTGTGCCAACTTTTCCACAATATCCAGAACCTTTAATTGATTTTTCATATCCAGGTTGGATTCCGGCTCATCCATAATTAGAATTTTGGGCTCTTTACACAGAGCTCTGGCGATGAGCACCATTTGCAGCTGCCCACCTGACAGTTGATTGCAGGAGCGGTCCGCTAAATCCTGTAGCCCCATCTCTGTTAAAATGTGCATGGCATAATCAAAGTCTTTCTTAGATGGCACGCGGCCAAAGGGTACATATTGAGAGCGCCCCATGACTACCATGTTTAACACGCTATACCCAAAGACGAGATTTTTAGCCTGCGGTACATAGCTGACCAGCTTCCAGAACTCCGTGCTGGACATTTGACTGATGTCTTTTCCCGCAATGCTGACCTTTCCCTCTTTGAGCTTGAGAAATCCCATTAGACAGCGAAGAAAGGTTGTTTTACCAATGCCGTTGGCACCAAGAATGGCCAGCGTTTCCCCTTTTTGCACGGAAAAGCTTAAGTCGTGAAACAAAAAGGGACTCTTTTCATAAGCAAAGGCAGCTTTTTCTACTTTAATCATCCCATGCGCCTCCTGTTTTATGTAATAACATGGCAAAAATTGGTGCACCAACGATGGCGGTGAGAATAGAAAGCGGGATTTCCGAGGCGGTTATGCTGCGTGCCATCGTATCTATGAGCAGCAAAAAGATGCCGCCGCCAAAGCAACAGGCTGTCAGTAGCACCCGATGGTCGTTTCCGCAGAGCATGCGCATTAGGTGCGGTACTGCCAGTCCAATAAAGGCAATTACCCCGCAAAAGGATACAGTTACGGAGGCGATGACGGTTGTTGCGATAATAATCAACATGCGAGTCTGCTTTAAACGGATGCCTGTGGCAATAGCCTCATCCTCACGCAGAGACACAACATTGAGCCGCCAGCGCAGCATCCATAAAACGGCGATCGCCATGATTATCAGTGGTGCGGCTTTTAGGATATCTAGCCAGTCTGTGCCGCTTATCGTACCCATTAGCCAGTAAGTTATGGCTGGTAATTTCTGCTCTGGATCTGCGACAAACTTGATTAGGGAGGTGAGGGCTTCAAAAACCGCACCGACAATTACGCCGGATAAAACCAGCATCAGCGTACTGCTTTGGCCTTTTCTCCGGCTCATGCGATAGGTCATCAGCATACCGACAAAACCCATGGCTGTTGCAAGGATTTGAATATACAAAAAGTTGTTGAATAAGAGAATGCCCAGTGCCGCCCCAAAGCCCGCGCTGTAGGACACGCCGAGTACGTGTGAGCTGACCAGCGGATTTCCGAACATGGCCTGTAAACTGACACCGGATACGGATAATCCGGCGCCAATTAGTACAGCCATAAGAATACGGGGTAAACGAACATTCCACACAACCGTATCTGTTAGCGTCCAAACTCGGACGCCTGTTTCAGAAAGCTGTCCGGGTGAAAAAAGGGATTGAACAACAGTGGACAGCGGCATGCTGTATCTTCCAATACAAAGCGCTGCCAGCATACCGGCAATCAGCGCGATAAAGAGGAAGAGACAAACCCTTTTTGGTTTTGCATGTTTCATTGCCCTGTCTGCTCCTTTTATCTGCTGGAGCCGCCGAAGCTCGCGCCCTTAGCTGCCTCTGGGTTTGCCTGTAGAATACCTTCGGCCTGTTCCTGCGTCAGCGTATAGTCATAGAACTCCTGATAATAGGCCTTGATTTCTTCCACCATGTCATATGTAAACAGCTGCGGATGCAGGGTTTGTGCCATCCATTTGGCCATTAATGGCGCGTCGCCAGAGGGCGGGAACCAACGGTAAACCCCTAGCGGCTCCTTGTAAACCTGGCCGTTTTGTACAGCTGCAACATTGCTCCAGTCCTGCCCCTCAATGGTATTGTTGTACAAATCATCCGGCATGGTTTCTGTAAAGGTGGTAATTAGAATGATATCCGGATTCCATTCATAGATCTGCTCCATGTTAACCAGCGCATGTCCATTGATTTCCGCGGCAACATTAATGCCTCCAGCTGATTCAATCCAGAATCCACCGTAGAATCCATTACCGCTTACGCTGATTTCCTCAGAGCTGTGATTGTACAGATATAAAACACGCGGCTTTTCTTCGTCCGGGATATCCGCTACCTGATCGGCAATTTCCTGCTGAACCTGTCTGCCATATTCCAGTACCTTTTCCGTATTGCCGGTGGTGCCAAACATCTGTCCCATAATTTCCAACCAGCTTTCCATGGTGGCCAGCGCATCGCCTCCAGCCTGCGTCTTTACGCCCACAGCCGGAATGCCCGCTGCACTCAGCGCATCATATTGATTGCTGTATTCCGCCCAGTAAATGACAACATCCGGATCCAGCTTGAGTAGTTCTTCAATGTTGATGTCCGTACCATCAATAAAGTTGCTGGGAACCTGTAACAACTCCGGATACATAGCTGCCATAACGGAATTTTCTATGGCGCTTGTTGAGCCGGGATGCATACCCACCAGATTTTCGATTGGCGCGCCTGTTATCGCATAGATGCTGGGTAGTGGCAGCGCAGTTAAAACCACTCTGGAAGCATTCTCGGGTACCAACGCTGTCATGCCGTTTTGGTCTACGATTTCGATGAACCCGCTTGTGGTGTCGTTTTGCTCCGTGGTGTCTTCGTTATCGGTTTGCTGGGAAGTACATCCCGTAAAAGCAAGTACCAATATACAAAGTATCAATGTTATAAGAAATTTCTTTTTCAATCCAATTTGCCTCCTTTATCTTAGTTAGTTCACGCTAACTAGAGAATATGTTGTATAATATCATGCCTGATTTGCTCTGTCAACTCTTTAAAATAAAAAATTCTTGTGTTTTTACCAAAGGATCTGAAAATAATTCTTACATAAATCGTTTGTTGTTATAAATATTTTTGGAAAAGAAGGACTAGCAGAGCTCTGTCCACATGGCAGGAGAAGGCGCCCAATAGCTAGAACTAGGTAAGGCTTTTAAAATTCTTGTTGCGAAGAGAAGGTGCTGGCTTATGGATTCTTATTTTTGGCTGGCGCAGGCCCTGGGCCTGGTAGCCTGCCTAATCAATTGCATCAGTTTTCTGATTCGTAGGAAAAGCGCCTTTCTGCTTTGGCAGGTTGGCAGTAATCTTGCTTACGGTGCGCAATATTGCCTGTTAAACGCATATGCTGCGCTGCTTAATAACGTTATCTCCATCATAAAGCTACTCTTTTTTTATGGAAACGCGCGCCGGAATAAGGCCAACCCACCTTTTCTGGTCTGGCTGTTTAGCGGACTTAGCGTTTTGGCCGGCTTATGGGTGGTGGATTCCTGGTATGCACTGATCCCCATTGTTGTGGCGCTGATTTATACCTACGCGACCTGGCAGGATAGCGTGTTGCTGCTGAAGGCCTTGGTTGCGCTATGCTCTCTGTTATGGATCATATATAACTATATGGTGCGTGCCTATGTTGCTCTGATTTATTCCCTGGTAGAGTTTTCCATGGCTCTGTTTGCTGTGCTGCGTTTGCGCAAGGAGCAAAAAAATATTGCTGCTTAGCGCGGCGGCTGCTTGACATTCCGAATTTTTTAGGGTATACTGCTAAACAATAGTGAATCTTTAAGTGCGGTGCAGAGACGCCGGCAAGATTTGCAATATGGACGGGTAGCGGGTAAGCTGTACTTTGGTATTGCTTTCTCTTTCCTGCATGTTGATCTTGCTGTGTGGCAAGATCTTTTTTTGTACCTACTTTTCTTGCCAGGAAAGGAGTTCTCTTGATGAAGAATAACATCAGACAGTATAGAGATGGACAATTGCAGCCCATGGATATCGCTGCTTGCCCAGCGGAAATGGCGACCTTGCTTCATGCTGCTACTTCTGCGAATCCCCTACATGAATATATTCTGCTTCCTGGTCTGGTGGATGTGCATGTGCATCTGCGCGAGCCGGGTTTTTTTTATAAAGAGGATATGGGCAGTGGCACACGGGCCGCGGCACATGGCGGTTATACCACGGTATGCACAATGCCCAATTTGCAGCCAGTGCCGGATTCTCTGCCGCATTTACAGGTGCAGCTGGATGCCATAGCTACGGCGGCCTGCATTGAGGTACGCCCCTATGGAGCGATTAGCATTGGCGAGCAGGGGGAGCAGCTTTCCGATATGCAGTCGCTGGCACCCTATGTTGTGGCCTTTTCTGATGATGGCCGCGGTGTGCAGCGCGATAATCTGATGCGGCAGGCCATGTGCTGTGCCCGCAACTTGGGAAAACTGATCGTGGCGCACTGTGAGGACAACCGTCTCCTCCATGGCGGCTATATTCATGATGGCGAATACGCGGCTCTGCATGGGCACTTAGGTATCAGCAGTGCCAGCGAATGGAAACAGATTGCGCGTGATTTGCAGCTGGTCCGAGAAACGGGTTGCGGCTATCATGTTTGTCATATTTCCACTGCCCAGAGTGTAGAGCTGATACGCCAGGCAAAAGCGGAGGGCTTGAATGTATCATGCGAGACCGCGCCGCATTACCTGCTGCTGACGGATATGGATTTGCAGGATGACGGCTGTTTTAAAATGAATCCGCCGCTACGCAGCGCCAGTGACCGCGATGCGTTGCTTGCCGGCCTGCAGGATGGAACAATCGATATGATCGCAACGGACCATGCACCGCACAGCGCAGAAGAAAAGGCGCGGGGATTGCGGGATAGTCTGATGGGCATTGTCGGTCTGGAAACGGCTTTTCCCTTGTTGTATACCTACCTGGTGCTGAAGGGTATTCTTTCTTTGCCGCAGCTGCTGCGGTTAATGACGGATCAGCCGCGCTGCCGCTTTGGTCTGCCTGCCCGGGAGAACGATTATTGTCTATTCGACTTGAGCAGCACCTATTGTATTGAGCCGCAGCTCTTCCTTTCCAAGGGCCGGAGCACGCCTTTTGGCGGCTGGACTGTACAGGGGGAATGCCTGCTTACCGTGGCGGGGGGGCGCATTGCCTGGCAAAAGCCATCGGATAGATAAGCTGTACTTTGCATAGTTACTAGATAAACATCCCTAGTGGAGTAAGAGAATAAGCGGAGGAACATGTTATGGCAAAAAGAACAGATATTAAGAAGATTCTGATTATCGGCTCCGGCCCAATTGTGATTGGACAGGCCGCTGAGTTTGATTATGCGGGTACGCAGGCTTGCCTGGCCTTAAAAGAGGAAGGCTATGAGGTGGTACTGGTTAACTCCAACCCAGCCACCATTATGACGGATACCAGTATTGCGGATAAGGTATATATGGAGCCGCTTACCTTGGAATATATTGCCCGCATCCTGCGTTATGAGCGACCAGATGCCATTGTGCCTGGCATTGGCGGACAAACGGGGCTCAACCTGGCTATTCAGCTGGAAAAAAAGGGCGTGCTCAAAGAATGTGGTGTGGAATTGCTGGGTACCAGCAGCGAGAGCATTGAGAAGGCTGAGGATCGGGAGTTGTTTAAAGAGCTATGCCAGTCCATCGGCGAGCCGGTCATTCCTTCTCAGATTACCTATAACTTGGAGGAGGCAATTTGCGCTGCTCGCGAAATTGGTTATCCAGTGGTATTGCGGCCAGCCTTTACTCTGGGCGGCACCGGCGGAGGCTTTGCCAATACGGAAGAGGAGCTGATTGAGCTTGGTACAAATGCTTTCCGTCTTTCTCCTGTTCATCAGGTTCTGATAGAAAAAAGCGTACGGGGCTATAAGGAAATCGAGTTTGAAGTGATGCGCGATTGCAATGACCACGCCATTACCATTTGTGGTATGGAAAACGTGGACCCAGTTGGCGTGCATACAGGTGATTCGATTGTCGTAGCGCCTATTATGACGCTTTCTCCCCATGATTTAAAGATGCTTAATGACAGTGCAATCAAAATCATCCGTGCTTTAAAGATTGCTGGCGGATGCAATGTGCAGTTTGCCTTGGATCCGCATTCCTCCACTTATTATCTGATTGAGGTAAATCCCCGGGTATCCCGTTCCTCTGCCTTGGCCTCGAAGGCCAGCGGCTATCCCATTGCCCGGGTTACCGCTAAAATTGCTGTTGGTATGGCTTTGGAGGATATTCCCATTGCCAATACCACCGCTGCTTTTGAGCCGCAGTTGGATTATGTGGTGGCCAAGCTTCCGCGCTTTGCCTTTGACAAGTTTGCCTCGGCCAATAATCGTTTGGGTACGCAGATGAAAGCCACCGGCGAGGTAATGGGTATTGGCTCTACATTGGAGGAATGCTTACTCAAATCTGTACGCTCTCTGGAAATTGGCGTCTGTCATTTCCATATGCCAAAGTTTGATGCCATGTCCAATGCGGAGATGTTGGAATATATTAGTGATTTCCGGGATGATAATATTTTTGCCATCGCCCAGCTGCTGCGTAATGGCATTGGCATTGATCAGTTGTATGCAGTTACGCAGATTACCCCCTATTTTTTGCAAGCTGTTAAAAATATTACCGATTATGAGCTGGTTCTTGCTGCCAATGCAGGTGATATTACCGTCTTGCAGCAGGCCAAGCAAATGGGCTTTTCCGATAAATATATTGCCAAGCTGTGGGATACAGATGAGCTAAGCGTGTACCATTTGCGCTGCCAGCACCAGCTGTTCCCGGTGTATCGCATGGTAGATACCTGTCATACCAATGCCTATATCCCATATTTCTATTCCAGCTATACCGGTCGTAATGATAGCCGCTTAACAGAAAAGAAAAAAGTAGTTGTTCTAGGTGCCGGTCCTATCCGCATTGGACAGGGGGTGGAATTCGATTATTCAAGCGTGCATGCGGTGAGCACAATTAAAAAATTTGGCTATGAATCAATTATTGTGAATAACAATCCGGAGACGGTTTCTACGGATTACACAACTGCTGATAAGCTGTATTTTGAGCCCTTGACACCGGAAGACGTGATGAACATCCTGCACTTTGAGCAAGCGGAAGGCGTTATCGCCTCTTTGGGCGGGCAAACAGCCATCAATCTGGCGGAACCCCTCATGCGCCGTGGCGTCAAGATTATCGGCACGGATTATGCTGCTATTGAGCAGGCGGAAAACCGGGATTCCTTTGAAAAGATTTTACAGGAGCTGGGGATTCCGCAGCCTAAGGGCCGGGCGGTCACCAATATTACCGATGGAGTACAGGCTGCTGCGGAAATCGGTTATCCAGTGCTGGTTCGTCCCAGCTTTGTTCTGGGGGGGCGGGCCATGCAAATTGTATCAAACGAGGAGCAGTTGCGCTATTATCTGAAAAACGCCGTGGATATTGATGAGGATAAGCCCGTGCTGGTTGATAAATATATTGTCGGCAAGGAAGTAGAGGTGGATGCCATCTGCGACGGCGTGGATGTGTTCGTCCCCGGCATCATGGAATTGGTGGAGCGTACGGGCGTGCATAGCGGCGACAGCATCAGTGTGTATCCTCCGTTCAGCATTTCTGACCGTGTTAAAGGCCAGATTCTGCAATATGCCCGTCAACTTGGCCTGGGAATTGGTATTGTCGGGCTGTATAACATCCAGTTTATCGTAGATCAGTCGGAGAACGTGTATATCATTGAGGTTAACCCGCGCTCCTCGCGTACGGTTCCCTTCCTTTCTAAGGCCACGGGATACAGCTTGGCGGATATCGCCACTGAGGTAATCCTTGGCCGCAGTCTGAAGGAGCAGGGGCTGTTCGGTATTTATCCGGAAGAGAAAAAACGTTGGTATGTAAAGGTACCGGTATTTTCCTTTAACAAGCTGCGCGGCATTGACGCCTACCTGTCACCGGAAATGAAATCCACGGGTGAAGCCATTGGCTATGACGATAGACTGAACCGGGCCTTATTCAAGGGCCTGCAGGCCTCTGGCATGAAGGTACTGAACTACGGTACTGTTTTTGCGACGATAGCGGATAAGGATAAGGAGGAGGCGCTTCCTTTAATCCGGCGTTTTTATAACCTTGGCTTTAATATTACCGCTACTGCCGGCACAGCCCGTTTTTTACGCGATCATGGTATCCGCACGCAGGCATTGGGCAAAATCAGCGAAGGCAGTGATGAGATTGCCAATGCCATTCGTGCCGGTTATATTACCTATGTGATTAATACCAGGGATTTGGGCTCCATGAACCAGTTGAGCGATGGACATTCGATTCGCTGCTTAGCAGCGGAGAACAATACCACCATGTTCACTGCGCTGGACACGGTGCGGGTTTTATTGGATGTGTTGGAAGAAACAACCCTGAGCATCTCTACGATTGATGCATAACTGAGGATAGGATAGCTATGATGAAACAATCTATGTTCCAAATTCGCGAGCAGCAGGCCTTGACAACGGATGTTTTTCGCCTGCTTTTGCATGGCGATACCTCGGCTATTACGCAGCCCGGACAGTTTGTCAATATCCGCATTGAGGGCTTTTATCTACGTCGACCAATTTCTGTTTGCGACTGGGAGGATGGCTCTTTAACCCTGTTATATAAGTTGGTTGGCGGGGGGACGCGTAAGCTCAGCCGTATGCCTCTGGGCACGCAGTTGGATGTACTGACCGGCCTGGGCAATGGCTATGATATGCGCAAAAGTGGGCAGCATCCCCTGTTAATTGGCGGCGGGGTCGGTATCCCGCCCCTGTATGGACTGGCGAAACGGCTGCGGCAGCAGGACAAGCAGGTACAGGCGATTTTGGGCTTTAACTGCGCCGCAGACATTTTCTATGCAGAAGCTTTCCGTAAGCTGGGTGTGGATGTACGGATTAGTACAGTGGATGGCAGCTGCGGCGTGGCTGGCTTTGTCACAGACGCGCTGCCGGGACTCCGCTACAGCTATGTGTATAGTTGCGGCCCCTTGCCCATGTTACAGGCTGTTAGCGCAGCTATCTCTACCAGCGGGCAATTCAGCCTTGAAGAGCGTATGGGCTGTGGCTTTGGCGCCTGCATGGGGTGCTCCTGCCAGACGACTGGCGGCAGTAAACGTCTTTGCAAGGAAGGCCCGGTGCTGGAGAAGGAGGAGATCATATGGTAGACTTGCGCGTTCAGCTGAGCGGCTGGCAGTTGGATAATCCGGTTATTCTAGCCAGCGGAACTTTTGGTTATGGTTATGAGTTCGCTGAACTGTATGATATTAACTGTTTGGGCAGTTTTTCCTGTAAAGGCACGACCTTGGAGCCGCGTTTTGGTAATCCCACTCCGCGCATTGCAGAATGCAGCTGTGGTATGCTCAATTCGGTAGGGTTGCAAAATCCTGGTGTGGAGCAGGTGATTGCCGAGGAATTACCCCGCCTGAAACAATGCTTTTCCAAAAAGATTATCGCCAATGTCAGTGGTTTTTCTGTGCAGGAATACGCGGAATGCTGTGCACGGCTTGACACACAGGAGCAGGTAGCTTTAATTGAAGTGAATGTCAGCTGCCCCAATGTGCATAACGGTGGAATGAGCTTTGGTACGGAGCCGGCTGCCGCTGCCGAGGTGACGCGCGCGGTTAAGCAGGTTACCAG
>CALXSV010000078.1 GCA_944391235.1 uncultured Clostridia bacterium
AGGATTGTGAATATATCAGAATCCTTAATCAACTCAAGTTCAGCAAATACCGTGGCAATGTAAAGCAGGTTGTTATATCCCAGACTATTGGTGGCCAAATCTCTGAACTTTTTGATATCTGTTTCGCCAGAAAGCGGGAAAAAGACCATTCGGATGTTTTCTATAATCCGATTGAAAGTTGTTTCGGAAAATTGCAAGTTTACACTCTGACCAAGCCTTGTGCCTAACGCCTGCACAATTTTCCCGTTGATAGAGGCTTTAACCTCCTGGATCTCCGTATATTTTCCATCCTTATTTTGTACAATGTTGTCGTTAAATTCGGCCACGTTAGCCACAAGGGATTCTGTATTATCCCCGTACTTCTTTTTGAGAAGCCATGCAAGCCTCGAACGCCTTCCGGCAGAGAGCTTGGATTCTGCGTCACGCAGAGGCGGAAGATAGATGCACTCAACTCTGTCAAAAGTATCCTCCTCGAAAATACTGGCGGTGGACTCACTGCCCCAATACTTGCGTTTCATAGACCCAAGCTTGGTTGGATTCTCGGTAATACGAAGGTGCAGGTGCGCATCGAAATCGGCATTACACCAAGACAAGAATATAATTTTTTCGTCCTCTGTTAGTTCGCTCAATACTGCATCGATTTCGATTGTATCGCTTACACAAGACCTATCCAATGAACAGTAAAAGTCGTCAGGAGAGCAGGCGTAATTGGATTCTGGTTCACGTAAGAGGAGCCGAAGCGCGTTAATGACGGCGGTTTTCCCACACCCGTTTTCGCCCAAAAGCACATTTAACCCCTTATTGAACGAGATAGTAGATTTTTTCTGAGTGTTTTTGTACCCTTGAATCGATAGTTTGGAAATATACATCTTGCAGTCCCCTCGCAAATGGCACCTTTTCATATCCGCAGATTGCGCCGCAGAGTGCTCATAGTTCCCTGCTCATATGGTTTCCTCCTGTGTGGCACGAATGAGCTTGTCTCAGAACTTATTTGCCCATCCGGCCAGTTCATCCTTGCTTGTATTTTCTTTGAATACCCTGCCTTCAAGGAGATTGGATGCTGGGCAGCTAGGCTTCAATGCCTCGTTTGTCTTTCCCATCCCGCTTCCACCAGATGTGGCGAAGGGAATGATGGTTTTCCCGGCAAGGTCATGCTGCTCAAGGAAAGTATTGATGATGGTGGGTGCGACGTACCACCAGATCGGAAAACCGACAAAAATGACGTCGTATTCAGATATGTTGTCCCGGACGGTTTCCACAGGGGGACGGGATGCAGGATTCTTCATCTCGATGGAGCTACGAGAGTTTTCATTGCGCCAGTCGAGATCGGTATGAGTATATCGAACAGCGGGGACTATCTCAAATAGATCAGCCCCGATGGCATCAGCAAGGTTTTCGGCAACCTTGGCCGTGATGCCGCTCGCAGAAAAATACGCAACCAGCTTTCTGCTCATATCAAATACTCCTCTTGAAATGCAGATATTGTCTTCTTTATTTATTATACCACTGTTTGATTTTTCCTGCTGTATATTAACGGTAAAAAGAGTCTACATAGCAATTTTGTCAGCGATGAAAGACAATCTTACCACAATAAATAAAAATGACCCCTCCCGCACGGAAGAGGCCCCCCATATGAAAAAAATGACCCCTCGGTCATGCTGCAACTTGTGATTCGTCCCTTTGTATCAAAGACGAGAACTAGATTTCGATCAAGGTGTCGTCTTTGATACAAAGCCCACGTCTATAAAGACACGAGAATCCCTTGAAATCAGGCGTTTTCGGGCTTTTATGGCTCTGTGCAGGAAGTCCATCCGCGCTCAAACGGTCATTAAAAGACCGGCATGCGAGAAAAGTGACCCCTCCCCACATGCTGGCCTTGTGTTTCGTCGCATAGTTCGGTGTTTCGTCGGAAGGTTTCGAGTTTCGTCAGAAGGTTTCAGGGTTTCGTCGAATAGTTCGTCTGGCGATTTCATCCTCGACCATCCGCATCAATTCGCTCATGCGCATGTCAAGCGCTGCGGCAATGCGCCAGAGGGTTTCGACGTTGGTGTTCTTGCTGCCGTTCTCGATCATCGCAAGATAGCTACGTGCGACACCTGCCAGTCCGGAGAGTGCTTCCTGTGACATCCCTCGTTGTACCCGGATGCACCCAATAATCTGTCCAGTAACCTTGTAATCGTATTCCATATTCAAAGCCCCTTTCTGATTGGCGTTTGCCACCATAAGAGGCTGTGTAATTTTCGCGAGCACAAGGTTGCCACGTTCGGCCCACAGTGGCCCCGCGTCGGACCTTTTGCGTTTCTTGGGCACTTCCCAAGAATAAGGCTGAAGCCCGAACGTAGGGCAACGTGTCGCCTTTGTGGGCAAAGGAAAGCTGCCAGTGATTTGTCAGCGTTCGCAGACAAAAATGGCTGGCAGCGTGGTTATCATGTATGCAGGAATTGTCCAAAGAACGGAGGATGTATCATGAAGAAGATAATGGCCTTGATCTTGACCCTTTGCCTGCTAGCGGCATCCAGCACTATCGCCGTAGCCGAGGCAGCAACTGACTTCAGCGCCTATAGCGATGCGGAGCTCCTTGTCCTACTTGCCGAAGTGCAGAGTGAAATATCCGCCCGAAAAATTGAGAAAACCGCACACCTGACGGCGGGTACATACATCGGAGGTCGTGACATCCCTGTGGGAACCTATATCCTGGCAACAGCTGGGTCTGAAGGTGAACACGGCATCGTTTCGCTTCGATCGGTCAATGACCCGGAAGATGACTATCCTTCCAAGCTCTATGAGCACAAGCACGGTGAGGATGTATATTCCGTTTTCATCTCAGTTGAAGAAGGCGATACGCTGATTCTGCCGTTCCCATACACACTGACCATATCC
Source organism: uncultured Clostridia bacterium (assembly GCA_944391235.1). GTDB lineage: Bacteria > Bacillota > Dehalobacteriia > UBA4068 > UBA4068 > CALXSV01. The sequence continues at coordinate 2,881 of CALXSV010000078.1, forward strand.
GGTGGCGTGATGTTCAAATAAGGCGTATTATAAAGCGGGCACTGTGGCTATGAACCACGATACCCGCTTTTCGTATGTCAGATAATTTTCATGATCCGGAACCTTGCAAGCGACTCCAAGAAGTGTTTGCCGATAGCCTTCGGATCGTTGTTATCAGCCTCGCAAATGAAGTACAGGGCGTTCAGTGTGAGTGCATACCCATGATCGCGTGCGGAACACAGCGCTTTATATTCTTCGATCTGCTTCTTCGTCAGCCGCTCAATCGTGATTATGCCTCACGTCATGAGGCAAATCAAGCGATAAACTCAGATGCTTGCCCATAGGCTGAGATATACGCTGCTTTCTTGGCTCTTGTCAACGCAACGTACAGCAAGCAGCGTTCACTCGCAATCGTCTCTTCATTGCTGATTGGGTCATCATTCCTAAGTGCGGACTTAAGAGGCATTGCAGCTTTGGTCATGCCAACAATGAAGACACAAGTGAACTCAAGGCCTTTCACTCGATGCATCGTTGCCAAGCGCACTCCAGGCATATGGCGATCATCGGTCTTGCTGCGCTTAATTTCGTAGGTACGAATTCCAGCATCGCCCAAGGCACTTGCATAATCAGAGAGCATTTTGTTCGTTCGTGCGACGACACAGATCTCCATCGGTTCCAGTCCCGCCTCAATCTTCTCCTGAATATGCTTTACCAGCGCAGCAGCTTCTTCTCCATAGGTATCATAGATGTCAACGACGGGGGCCTCTCCATGGCTCAGCGAACGATACCCCTTTGCATCATCCAAACCTCCATCCAGATCGTCTACGGGGATCCCTTTAAGAACACGCATCGCCCAATTACGTATCTCTTCTGTAGTACGATAATTTACCCGCAGTTTGCTGCTCTTTCCGCGCACTGAAATTCCGCATTTTGACAGTGTAACCTTATTGCGATAGATGCGCTGATGCGCATCTCCGACAATAAACAGATCGTTCTCATGTTCATCGCCAGCAATTGAGCGAAGCAGACGGAATGCAGCCATACCAAAGTCCTGGCCTTCGTCCACGACAATCGCCGCATAAGGATGGTAATCCGGCTGTGTTTTGAGAATCTGGCAGCATTCGTTCATGGCAGTTGCGGAGTCCCGTACTTTATTCATGTTCATCAAGGTGCGATATTCCTCAAATACCTTCCACACAGCTATGCG
>CALXSV010000079.1 GCA_944391235.1 uncultured Clostridia bacterium
CTCCGAGGAGGAACGGGACTACGCCAGCACCCTGGCCGGTGCCCCCCGCCACGCCTACGCCGGCCAGTGCACCTACTGCGGCCACTGCGCCCCCTGCCCCAAGGGCATCGACATCGCCATGGTGAACGAGCGCTACGACCTGGCGGTGATGCAGCCCCAGGTGCCCCAGTCCATCCGGGCCCACTACCAGGCCCTCACCGCCCGTGCGGAGGACTGCATCGCCTGCGGAAACTGCGAAAAGCGGTGCCCCTTCGGCGTCCCGGTCATCCAGCGGATGGAGAAGATCAAGGAGCTGCGTCTGCTGTGAGCTGTGGCGGCTCCAGGCTATGGCCCCGCGGGCCTCTTGCCCATTGTTGGAATCAAAAAAGCACTTCCCGGCCAGGACGGCAGCAACCGCCGCTCCCGGCCGGGAAGTTTTTGCGCTGTGGGCGTATCAGTTTTTCACACGCTATACAAAGAATAAGGGCCGAAGGTCATCCCCTACCTGCCCAGCAGCCACCGGATACCGGCCACGGTGCGCTCGATCCCCTGGACGAAGTGGTTGCCGGGATTCAGTTGGAACACCGTGTCGATCCCTCGAGCCAGAAAGTGGGCATGGATCGCCTCTATGTTCCATCAAGGTCCCGTTGCCGTGCCCGTTTTCCCGGCTGGCTGCCGTGTGGTGGATCTCCCTGCCGTCTCTGCACCCTTGCTTTCGTGGAAACCTGCCGCTTGTAATACCCTCTTTTTCTGGTGTCCCAGATTGGTGCGACACCCTGCCGCCCTGGTGCCGGTATAGCCTGTTCTATCTTGCGATATAGAATCGCCCTGTACTTGTGACCTGGTTTCTCTTTGCCAATGTAGGTCTGACTTACTATATACAAATCCAGAAAAAATTATCAGCACCCATGTCGAAATTTTCCGGTATGGGTGCTGTTTCGCTTTTGACAATGCAGTTGATTTTATTCGCTTTTTCGACTATAATATGCTCAGCGCAACTGAATGTCCAAGGCCCAGGAGGTTCTTATGAAATACCTTTCCATCAAAGAAGTATCGGAGAAGTGGGGCATCTCCACCCGCCGCATCCAGATCCTCTGCAAAGAGGGCCGGATTCCTGGCACTATTTTGATTGGCCACACATGGGGAATTCCGGAAAATGCAGAAAAGCCAGCAGATGCCAGAATCAAAAGTGGAAAGTATATAAAACATCCAACCAAAGATGCGATATAGATGTTTAGAGCAACTCCGAATGTGCAGGTATAGATTCATACTGCACCGCAATGTTCTATTGGTGATATCATGGAAATTATAGATAGCTCTGAAAAGTGAACAATAGGACCGGAAATATGGAGGCGAGCTGCACGGTGGATACAAAGAAGCTGGATAAGTGGGCTGATTTGCTACTGGATACAGGAAAGCGCAATAATCTAATCAATTTTAAGGATACGAGAGCTTCAACCGTGGAGGTACTGCTTCCGTCTTCTGATGTGCTGTTCGAGAAAGTAGACGGAACAACGTCTTTTGAGGTTTTTGATCCCCAAATTATCGAGGAAGATGATGATCCAGAAGAATCCCTTGAACCGGAGCAGTTGCGGATTGAGGCACCAGAAGCGCCTGACGCTTCTGGTGGAAAAGACGCATTTTTGACACAGTATTCTGGGAAAATTAAGCGGCAGAATCAAATCCTGCTTTACAACACCGCAACGAATCCGCTTACCGCTGTAAAAAACATTGATAAGAAGGCACGGGAGTTTATTGAAGAAACCGGCGTCAATGTTGCATACATGGCGTTTGGCTTTGTCCATTGGAAAGAAAGCGCCTCCTCGAACTACGTTTTTCGTGCGCCTATTTTACTTGTGCCGATTCAGTTGGAACAAGCGTCCGCAGTAGAACCCTATTTTATTAAGTCGGCAGAAGATGACATCATTGTTAATCCGACCTTTTCCTATAAAATGGACGCAGAATATGGAGTGAAGCTCCCTGAGTATAACGATGAGGGGCTGACTGCCTACCTTGAGAAGGTAAAGCACATTGTGGCAAAGCTCCAATGGACAGTCACGACCGAATGCAAGATCGGTATTTTTTCATTTCTCAAAATCAATATGTACCGGGATTTAAAGGACAATGCAAAGGCCATCCTTGCAAATCAGAATGTCCGTCAGCTCTTAGGGGAACCGACCGACACAGAAAAGTTGTACGGTGAGGAGGGAGCTACTGCCTCTGTTGTTGATCCACTGATTGAGTTACATAGTGTGGTTGATGCAGACTCCAGCCAGATCGAAGCGATTGAGATGGCAAAGTCGGGAAAGAGCTTCGTTCTGCAGGGCCCTCCCGGAACCGGCAAAAGTCAGACGATTACCAATATCATTGCAGAATGCCTTAGCGATGGCAAAAAGGTATTGTTCGTTTCTGAAAAGCTGGCAGCCCTGAATGTGGTTTACGACAAGTTGAAGCAAGCTGGACTCGCTGAGTTTTGTTTGCAGCTCCACAGTCATAAGGCAAATAAAAAGGATGTCATCGCAGATATTTGCCATACGCTGCGTACGGGAAAAAGCGCTGTCTCCTCGAAAGCAGACGCTGAAATTGCTATCAAGGAAAAAGCACAGCATCAGTTGGATTCCTATGCGGTTGAGCTTCACAAACTGCGTCCGGTTATTGAAAAGAGCCTGTATCAGCTATATGAGTCTTATGCTACATTTCGCTCCACGCCAGATGTTGAGTATCCTATCCCACAGCTTTCCTCCAAAGGCGAAGCGTACTTGGCAGAAACGAGCTCTCTTTTGGAGCAGTATGTGGACTATATCCCATCCATCGGATACGATTATAGAAAAAATCCGTGGTATGGCTATATCAATCAGGACACATCGTACCAGTCAAAAAATAAGGTAAAGGATGATTTTTCTACCGTTTCACATTTTTTGCAGATATTAATTCCTTTACAGCAGGAAATCTCTGAAAAGTATGGAATGCAGTGTGACAGTATAGAGGACGCACATATTTGGAACAGTTTTTTCGGTTTTGCAGCGACATCTAAGCTGATTACACCGTCACTCTTAAATCGGGAACACTTTGATACGGTGGACTCTGCACTACGTGCATTGCAAGGGCAGAGTGCGGATATTCTTGCTGCCCGCTCCGTGCTGAGTGCGGTGTTTGATGATGACGTTTATAAGCTGGATGGAGCAGAGTATTATAAGAAACTGACAAAACAGTTTAACGGGGCCTTCTCCAGGCTTTTTAATGCCGAATACAAGCAACTCATCACCAGCCTGCGCTTGTGCAAGAAAGATGGGAAGAAGCCATCTTATAATGAAGCTGTCACCCTGACAGAAAGTCTTGCTTATTATCAGAAAAAGAATTTGGAATTTGTTGAAGCAGAAGCACCAATCAAAGCATTCCTTGGCGAAGCCTATCATGGTGTTGAAACTGAATGGGATTATGTAACGAAACAAATGTCGGCGATGAAGGCGATATTTGCCAGTACCATTGCGTTCGGCGCTCTGGAACACTATGATAACTTCATCGCTGAACGGGGCACATTTGCAGATTACCATCAGAAACTCGATGAGGTTTTTGCAATTTGTAGTACTGGTACATTCAAGCGAACTGATGGGTACTTTGACCGAGCGATTCTGAACATCCACTCTGCACCGTGTACTTTGGTATTTGAGAGATTAACGGCCTGCCTGAATGAAATAGATAAGCTGGATAACTGGTGCCAATTTAGGCGCCTTTTCTCCAAGCTGGATGATAAGCAGGTTGTGCCTTATGTACATGCTGTCATCAGTCAGAACATAGAACCGAAGCATATTATTGGTGCATTCCAGAAGCAATTCTATTATCAATGGATTGATTCGATTTTATCTGGAAACCCGGTCTTGTCTGCATTCAATCGAATTTCCCAGGATAAAGCGATTCGTACTTTTGCCGAAAAAGATACCGAGCAATTTGAAATCAACAAAGCAAAAATTCGTGCGGAGCTTTCATCCATGCGCCCGTCGCTTGATATGATTGCATCCGGGAGCGCATTGGCAATCTTGCTTCGTGAGGGTGAGAAAAAGCGCAAGCAAAAGAGCATTCGTTCTCTGCTTGCCGAAACAGGTGAACTTGTCCAGCGGATCAAGCCGTGTTTTCTGATGTCTCCTTTGAGCGTCAGCACCTTCCTCGCCCCGGATTCTGTTCACTTCGATGTGGTTGTTTTCGATGAGGCATCACAGATTTTCCCTCAGGACGCCATCGGCGCGATCTATCGGGCAAATCAGCTAATCGTTGTGGGTGACTCCAAGCAGATGCCGCCCAGCAATTTCTTCAATGCTACGATTGAAGTCGAGGACAACGATGAAGAAACCGGAGATGTAACAGATTTTGAATCCATCTTGGATCTGTGTTCAACATCCATGCAGCAGCTTCGGCTGCGTTGGCATTACCGCAGCCGTTATGAGCAGCTGATTACATTTTCCAACAAAAACTTCTACGACAGCGATCTTGTAACATTCCCGTCCTCTAAAGTCGATGCTCCGGGAATTGGTGTGGATTATTATCATGTAGACGGCATTTTCGACCGCAAAGCGCATACCAACCGAAAGGAAGCAGAATTCATCGTTAATCTGATTTATCAGAATATCGAGAAATACCCGAACCGCAGTCTTGGTGTAGTTGCATTCAGTGTTGCCCAACAGGATTTGATTGACAAGCTGCTCTCTAGGCGGCGTCAAAGCACACCGGAAAAAGAATATTTCTTCAAGAATGATGGAAACGAACCGTTCTTTATCAAGAACCTCGAAACCGTGCAGGGCGATGAACGAGATACAATTATTTTTAGTATTGCCTATGGCATTGATGCACAAGGACGCCTTCTGCACAACTTTGGCCCGCTGAACCGAGTCGGCGGTGAACGAAGGCTGAATGTTGCGGTTACCCGTGCAAAATGCAATGTCCAACTGGTTTCCTCCATGCACTATACGGA
>CALXSV010000080.1 GCA_944391235.1 uncultured Clostridia bacterium
CTATGCAGCATTTGGCTGGTATGCGGACTTCAAAATATATTGTGGCTATCAATAAGGATAAGGATGCAAATATCTTTAGTGTTGCTGACTACGGCATTGTCCATGATTTAAACAAGGTCGTTCCACTGCTCACTGAGGAGCTGAAGCATGCAAAAAATTAAATTGAGATATTTTTTATAGCAAAGGCTCCTGCGGGAGTCTTCTGCTATGTATCCGCCTATTTTAGAGATTTTTGCTCTACGGCGGGGGAGGAGAACAAATGGTTAAGGCATTAGCAATTAATGGGAGTCACCGTAAAGGCAAAAATACAGCAACCTTACTGCAGCAGGTGCTGGATGAGCTGACTTTATTCGGTGTAGATACAGAGCTGGTAAGTTTGCCCGATTATAATTTGAAATGGTGTACGTCGTGCAATCATTGTATGCGAGCAACAGAGTGCAGCATTCAGGATGATGACATGGGCATTTTGAGTAAAAAAATGCTGGATGCGGACATTATTATTATGGGTTCACCAACCTATTGGGCAAATGTTTCTGCTATGATGAAGAATTTTATGGATCGCACCCGGTATATGCATTTGGCAAAACATTTGCTGGATGGCAAAATCGGTGCTGCTGTAACGCAGGCTGGCATGCGCAATGGAGGACAAGAGGCTTGTATTGCCAGTATGGAAAGCTTTATGAAAGCGCAGGGGCTAATCATTGCTGATTTGCGCGACCCAGAGCAGCCAGTTGCCTTTGGCGGCGTAACTGGCTCCTTGCAAAAAGGTTATGATGAAAAGGGTACTGTGTGGTTTAAAAACGTATCTGAGGATATGTTGGCCATAGAGGCCTGTAAACATCTGGCCCGCAATATTGTGCGAAGAATGCGTGATATGGGTAAAATGGTCTAAGCCACTGTTGCGGTTTTGTCAGGCGTTGTTATCGGGCCTATCTTACACCTATTCCAGTCGTCATAGTAGGGGAGATGCTTAAGCTCTATTCCCTGCTAAATATAAAAAAGACCTGCTATTTTAGCAGGTCTTTTCCTGTCAACTCAAAAGGATTTATTCCTCTGTAGTATCGATATGCTCTGTCGTTACTTCGTTTTCCTCAGGCTCGACAGCTGCCTTGATGGACAAGCTCATCCGTTTTGCTTCCGGATCAATGGCAAGAACCTTGACCTTAACAATATCACCCGGCTTCACCACATCTTCCGTCTTTTCTACGCGGTGATGTGCCAACTGAGAAATATGGACTAGACCTTCCACGCCAGGCTCGACTTCCAGGAAAGCACCAAAGGTGGTGGTGCGCATGACTTTTGCCGTGATGATACTGCCAACCGGATATTTTTCTTCTACCAGAGACCAAGGATTCGGAACCAGCTGCTTGAGTCCTAAGCTGATTTTCTCGTTTTCCTGATCAATGCCCAGAATGTAAACATCAAGCTCATCGCCTTCTTTAAGCAGGTCAGACGGATGATTTACACGATACCAAGCCATTTCGGAGACATGAAGCAGACCGTCCACGCCGCCGATGTCAACAAAGGCGCCAAAGTTAGTCAGCCGGCGGACAACACCGTGACGGGTCTGCCCTTCTTCAATTTCCGCCCAAGTTTTTTCCTTCTGTGCTTTGCTGGCGCTACGCAGAACTGCTTTGGCGGACAGTACCAGCTTATTGCTGTGCTTGTCGCATTCGATAATCTTCATTTGCAGTTCTTTACCAACATAGGCGTTAAGATCTTCTACATAGCCGAGCGCCAGTAAGGATGCGGGCACAAAACCACGTAAACCAACATCTACCAGCACACCGCCCTTTACAACATCGGTAACGGTACCAGTAACAATCTCTTTATCCGCTTTCATCTGAGCCAATTTATCCCAAGCTATATCCTGATCCACTCTGCGTTTGGAGAGCACCGGATACCCTTCTTGGTTTTCTTTACGCAGGATGAGTACGTCAATCTCATCACCTACGTGGAAATTTTCACGGATGTTCTTCGCGTCTTCCTGAGAGAGCTCGGCGCTGGAGAGAACGCCCTCACTCTTGCCGCCGATATCAACCAGCAGTTCGTCATCTTTAACCTGTACGACAACGCCCTTCACCCTGGCTCCGCGACGTATTTCTTTCATATTGCCAAATTCTTCGGCAAAAGCTTCAGCATCAGATTTTTCCTGTTCGGTCATTGCATTCTCCGTCGCTTCGGCTGCTACTTGGACCTCTTCTACTTCCAGTTTTTCAAACTCGCTCATTCTATTTGCTACCTCCTCGATTATGTGTTGCGGTGTGGATGCCCCAGCAGTTATACCTATGCTGCCAAAGCTCCCCAATATTTCACAATCCAATTCGTCCGCAGATTCAATATGAAAAACAGGTATTGCGGCTCCCTTGGAAACTTGTGCTAATTTAATGGTGTTGGCGCTGTTTTTGCCGCCAACTACAATCATAGCGTCAACCTGTTGCGCTAACGAAGCTGTACGTTGCTGAATCTTTGCAGTGTGATTACAAATGGTATTAAAACATAAAAAATCTTGTGATTTTTCTGCGATAATTTTGCAGCAGGCTTCAAAAACCTCCATGGTTTGCGTTGTCTGTGCCAATACAGCGGCTTTATCAAAGGAGGGGAGAGCCAACGCCTGCTTCACATTTGCTACTACTAGGGCTGAATGGTTTGCCCATGCCTTTATGCCAATTACCTCCGGATGGGCAGCGTCTCCAATAATTATGAGTTGATAGCCATCTTCCGTAGTTTGTCTGGCAATTTCCTGCGCTCTTTTGACAAAAGGGCAGGTGGCGTCTATTACTTCTATGTTGCGTACAGCAGCCTCTTGTATGATTTCCGGAGCAATGCCGTGCGAGCGGATGAGTACGGCTTTGCCAGATATTTCATCCAGGCTGTGTTTGGTGCAAATTCGGGAACGGATACGTGCCAGTTCCTGTGGATTATGGATTAACTCGCCTAGCGTTTCGATGAATCCGAATCTATTTGCAGCAGCCTCTGCCAATTCCATGGCGCGGCGTACGCCAAAGCAAAATCCGCAGTCCTTTATGATGGTAACCTGCATATATTCTCCAAATCCAAATTATTACCCTATTCTATATTTTTTCGTTATCAACAGTGATTATCCTGCAAAAATAAATTTTTTTATCAGCAACTTTTTCATCCTATTTTTTTTCTTTATATTCATCTTTCCTTTTACGGGGAATCTGCCGCATTTTTTTGCCCTGCGCCTGCAGGATCTGTCTGGCTTGTTCAACCAGTTGGCCCACTTTACTCTGATACAGTTGAGTATATTCCGTAAGGACAGTGTTATCCAGCCGGCCGCTTGGCGGCTCAATGGGTTCGCCTATCATAATGATAATATTGCGTTTCCAAATGCGCCAGAAGTCTCCTGTGTTAAGTACTGCCATTGGTAGAACCCTGGCTTGTGTGCGCTGTGATAAGTAAGATGCACCTGCTTTAAAGTCAACCATATTCTGGTCAAAACGGCGTGTTCCCTCTGGAAAAATGACTACGGCACATCCAGACTTTAGCTTTTTGATCACCGCACGCATGGCGCTTAAATCATTTTCATCTTTGCTTAAAAATAGCGCGCCCAGATAGCCGTAAAGCCAGCGGGTGTAAAACTTTTTTTTGAAACCTTCTTTGGCAACAAAACTTAGCTGCCGCGGGTATACTATAGCTACGGCCAGTGGGTCCGCATAGCTCACATGGTTGCAAATGATTAACAGAGATTTGTCATCTGGAATGTTTTCTCTTCCTATTATTTGTACCCCACCAAGATGGAGGATGCCGGCCGCTACTGCACGGCCGACCCGGTATAGTAGTTTCATTCACAATCCTCCGCCCATTTGATGATGGTGGAAACCACTTCGTCTATCGTCATATTGCTGTTGTCAAGCAGTTTTGCATCTGCAGCTTTTTTCAGCGGAGAGTTTTCTCTGTTGCTGTCTCTAAAATCACGCTCTATAATTTCTGCCTCAACCTGATTAAGATCTGCCTCCTGACCCTTAGCCTGTAATTCCAGTGTGCGGCGTTCGGCACGTTTGCGGCTGGAAGCGGTAAGGTAGACCTTGCATTGCGCCTGCGGCAAAACAACCGTACCAATATCTCGGCCGTCCATAACAACGGGCTGATTGGCGGCCATTTCACGCTGCCTGCGCACCAGTTCTTCGCGCACTCCGGCAATTGCCGAAACCGGGGAAGCTGCGTTTGCCACAGCCGTTTGCCGAATTGCTTCACTGACGTCCTCGTTTCCTATAAAAACAAGGCAGCCATTCTGCGATGGCTCTAGATGTAAATCTGTCTGCTGCGCCAGCTTAATCAGGCGAGGCTCATCATCGAATGCAATATGATTACGTATTGCCAGAAGACCAATTGCACGGTACATAGCGCCTGTATCAATATATAAATATCCTAATTTATCTGCTATGCGTTTCGCTGCCGTTGATTTGCCTGCTCCCGCCGGGCCATCGATGGCGATTTGTCTGGCAGTCATAGATTTCCTCCGTTTATGCGCATTGAATTCTAATATATTTTTCTATTATAGCATTATTGTGAAATTCATACAACTAATGAAATACAATAACACCAACTTTGCTGATATCTCCATAGCAGCTTACCATTTCTAGCAGATAGTCCTTATTGATAGAGGCGGATAATGCTTCTACAGAAAAATGGACAGCCTTGTCGTACAGCTGGCAGTCCAGCTCCAGAATATCCCCCGGATACACACGAACCGTAAGCGAGCCTGTGCCAAAGTCTCCAACTGCTTCTCCGTTAATCAGCAAGTAGGCATAGCCTAAGGTCAATCCCCCTTGTGTGGAGATGCGGATATTTCCAAATTCTCCCTGGTAGGATGCCATGACTGGAACTCTGGCGGCAGATTCTTGCAATATGGTTTCTTGTGGTATTGTATCTGGATGTAAAGCCGGCCAAGTGATCCACAATACAAAAGTAATCAAAAACAAAGACAGCAGCAAACGTTGAACAAAAGAGAAGTACCTTTCTCCATACATAATCATATACCCTCCTGAACCTAGTATGTCTCATCAGGAGGGGGCATTATGCGATACGCTATCGGAATTGCTTCATATAAGTATTGCTTATCGTGCTTTGCCTTTCTTCTTTAAGTCGAAGGAAAAGGAAAAAGCGTTGCCTTCGCCGTCTATGGGGTCTATATATTTGCCGCTGATGTGAAGCTCCTTTTTGTTCCCGTCCTCGGCTTGTACAGTCCAGTCCGATATGGTATTGGTATATAGCCCATCCCCAGTAGGATTGCAGGTGCCGTTAATTTCCAATTTATCCACGCTGGCGCTTGAGATGTTCAGGGCATATAAATTGCCATAGCCATGGATATCGACTTGTAGTTCCCCGCTGCTGTTCTCATCTAGGAAAATTGCAATTGTGCAATCTGCGCGGATTTCCGCATTTTTTGCCCAACTGCCGCTGGCCTCGTTTATCGTCCAGGTTCCTTCCCATGTCCCATTCCAGATTTTTTGCTCAGGGGTTAGCTTATTGCTGCAAGAGCCCAGAAACAGCGCGCTCAGGAAAATGAGTAGAATTATAAGCTGACGTTTCATGATACCTTTCATCCTCAAACTGTTATATAGGTCTTTGACAAACTGTATCTAATATTATATCATAATGCGCGATTGTGGAATGCAAAGAAAGCATAATAATTTGCGATTCTGTTATATGGTTGCCTTTTATATTCATGTAGAGCTGGGAAGCAAAGAGGCAAAAAAAAAGGAAAAAAAGTAGTTGACAAGAGGGGTAGAGAGATGGTATATTAAATAGGCGCTCTGCTGAGGGGCGCGGAGCGGTCTTTGAGAACTGAACAGTAAACAAGCCAAAAAAAAGCGAGAAGACCAGCAGAGAAGCTGGTCTGAAAAAAGTCCTTGCATCTTTGAGGGAACTCTAAGAGACAAGAAGTAAAAAAGAGCCAAAAGAGGCTCTCCGAAAGAAATTGGAGCCGAAAGG
>CALXSV010000081.1 GCA_944391235.1 uncultured Clostridia bacterium
GCGTTTTTTACGCAGGCCAGTTATCCCGATTACATACATATCTAACCATCCTCCTCTATTTTTCTTGTTTAAATAGACAAAATACCCTTTATAAGCAGCGTACTCAGCCCGCCCTGCATGAGTGCGGCAGCCAAAGCCACTGTGGCCAGACCAGCCAGCCAGACTGGCTTATCATAAGCCGTATGCCATAGGCGGTGAAAGCTACGGGAAAAGGCCCTTTGCTGTGCAAAGGCAGTACAGGCAGAATTAGCCGACACCACGGCCAAAGCAGGTAAAAGCAGCAGGTTTTGCGGAACCACGGCCAGCACAAAGACAATTACACCGCGCACAGATAGCGTTGTGGCAAACACAGCAGCAGTAAAACCCAAAGAAAAGGCACGGTTGAAAAGCAGTACGGCCAGCAATGGCACAGCCGCAACATGGAGCTGACAGAGAAAGGCTCCCCCCAGCAGCAGCAAGTTAAGCAGCAAGGCGGAAAAAAACTGCTTTCCCCAAGCATAGCTGCTATCCATGACGTGCGTTACATAACTATTCATATAGCTATTTATAGCAGCATGCATATTCTCATCTGCAATGCCGGGTGCAGCCAGGCCCATGGCCAGGCCCAGCCCCATTAACAGGGCAATGATTGTATAAATGGCCAGCTTACTCTCGATTTCATTGTAGATAGCAAGGCCTAGCTTCCTGTACATATTCCATCCCCTCACTTCATCATATGCAGCGCAGGGCGGGATAGAAGCGAAAAAGCCGCATCTTATATAAAGATGCGGCTTTCTACTAGCCTTTTAACAGGGCCTTTCGTTGCTGCCAGTCGGGCAAAACTTTTTCTATTTCCGCATAAAAGGCAGCGGAGTGATTCATATACCGCAGATGGGCCAGCTCATGAACCACCACATAATCGAAAGCAGCGGCCGGATACTGCATTAAGCGGCAGGAAAAACAGATGTTGCCCTTACTGCTACAGCTGCCAAAGCGTGTTTTTGCAGCTGTAATGCGCACGCGCGCCGCTTGCAGGCCCATCAATTTGCTGTACTTTTCCACCAATGGCAAAAGTGTACGTACAGCCTGCTCCCTAAGCGCCCGTAGCTCTTCCTGGCCCGGCTCAGGATGAGCCTGCTGAAAGCTTCTTTTGCGCGCAATGTGTTTTTCAATCCATGCCGTATGCTTTTGCACAAAGGTCTCGATATCTGCAACTGGCATAGTCAGCGGCGCACGCACCAGGGGGTGCAAATCCGCAGTAATTTCCAAAGAAACGGTTTTTCTCTTTGAGCGTTTGATCAGGTACTTCATCAGAATCACCCCGACTTGTGAAATTTATGTCCAGGCAATTCCTTGCTGGAAAAGGATTAGCGATCCTCTCGGAAATAAGGCAGGCCAAGATGCGCCGGCGGCTGATTCTCTTTCTTTTTCCGCAGACTGCACAGCACCAATACAACTATGGTAACGATGTAGGGCAGCATTTTAATCAGCTCCTGTGTGGCTGTATCCACATTGATATAATTATACAGCACGCACAAGCCGCCAAACAGAATAGCGCCCCAGATGGCACGGGCTGGCTTCCATAAGGCAAAAATAACCAATGCAATAGCTAACCATCCGGTATCGCCCAGCGCGTTATTCTGCCACACGCCGCCGATGTACTCCATAACAAAGTACAATCCACCCAAGCCGGCAATCCCACTACCCAGCAATATGGCAATATATTTATATTTGATAACATTTATACCTGCTGCATCTGCCGCTGCCGGGTCCTCACCCACAGCACGCAGATTAAGACCGATTCTTGTTTTGGTCAGAAACCAGGCCGCCAAAATAGCCAGAGCAATCGCCAGATAGGTAAGAATACCATAGGAAAGAAAGAGTTGGCCAAACCAGCCCAAATCTGTATAAAAACCAAATATACTTCGCTTAAAAGCAGCGCCGGTTGAGCGTACTGCGATAGAGCCCACTGTACCAGCCAGCTTGGCCAAAGAGCCGCCTAAAAAGTTACCCAGGCCTACGCCAAAGGTGGTTAAAGCCAAACCACTTACATTCTGGTTTACACGCAGCGTAATGGTTAAAAAGCTGTAAATAAGGCCGCCGATAAGGGCAAAGAGCAGAGCACATAAAATAGCAATCAGGATGGCCAAGTTGGGATTAAAGACAGCGCCGAACTTTTCGTATATATATGCGCCTGTCAGACCGCCAATTCCGCCCATATACATAATCCCTGGAATACCCAGGTTAAGATGTCCGGATTTTTCCGTCAGAATTTCACCCAAGGCACCATAAAGCAGAGGAATCCCCTTAACCACAGCGGCGCAAAGAAAAGACATAGAAAAAATGGTTTGTATTATTGCGCTAAAATTCATTTTCCAGCCTCCTGTCCCCTGCTGCGGAAGATGATGCGGTAGTTGATAAAGAATTCGCTGGCTAGAATGAAAAAGATAATAATGCCCACCAGCACGTCAGACATCGACTGATTCAATCCGAAATTGGTGGCAATTTCACTTGCACCAATATTGAGAAACACCAGCATAAAGGCAACCAGCAGCATATAGAATACATTGAACTTACCCAACCAAGCAACAATGATGGCCGTAAACCCGCGTCCTCCGGCAGTACTAGTGGAAATGGTGTGGCTGGATCCGCTGACAATCATAAAGCCAACCAAACCGCAGATGGCACCGGACAACAGCATGGTGCGTAAAATCACCTTTTTGACATCTATACCTGCATAACGGGCCGTGTTTTCGCTTTCACCTACCACGGCAATTTCAAAGCCGTGCTTGGAGCGTTTCATATAAAAATTCACACCAATAGCCAGCACAATGGTAATAAGGGCAATGAGCACGTAGTTTCCGGAGCCAAAGAAGCCTTCGCCGATGTTGGTGGACATCCAGCCCTGCGCATAGTGCTCTGTGCCATAAGCATTGATAATGCCGATTACACCCGATCCAGTTTTCTTTTCCCAGATGA
>CALXSV010000082.1 GCA_944391235.1 uncultured Clostridia bacterium
TTGCGAGAGAGCATCCGCAACAGATAAAGGATTAGCGCGATATAAGCTAGGTAAGTGAATATGGCGTACCTAAAAATAACCGATAGTATAATGAAAACAAAGGTGAGTACAATAAGAAAGCGGTTTAGCGCATCAATACCGTACCGGCCCTGTAGAAACTGACGTAAACGTTCCTTCATAAATAAGTGCCTTTCTCCATGGATTTTTTGTACGATGTGTGTACAAAGTGCTGATATTGTTATGATATGCTATATGGGAATTATAAGGCTGTAAAGTTTCTTCTGTCAATACCTGTCACCAAACATTCATCCTGCAACAAGAGATAGTGCCTTGGGAAAGGAAACAGGGAAGCCGATGCCCAACGACCTCCCTGTGCTATAGCTTACTTTGCAGATATCTTATCCATGCTGTTCTGAAAGTACCGGGCTACTGTTATCGGCATATTGCAGATGATTACCTCCGCAACCTGCGCTGGCGTTTGCTGCATGCCGTTTTCTACCCAATTTTGCATCATACCGGACGCACCATAGGTAAAGAATTGCAGGCTGTCCCATAACTGTGTGCTCATCCTGCCCAAGGTGGAGCGGTTCTCGACTATCTTTGCACAGTCAAGCAATCCATTTTCAAAATAATTTATATAGGACCGGCGACGTTGTTCACTGGCCGCAATACTGCGGTAAAAAACAGCCTTTTCCTTCATCATATTAAGCGCGGCCTTGATATAGTCGTACATTTCTCCGCCTGCCCGAAAAGCTTCGGTTGCCATAGCAATATCCTGCTCTAATATCCAGCACAGCAAATCGTGCTTATTCTTAAAATTATAGTAGAAGGTTTGCCGGCTTAAGCCTGCCTTCTGCGCAACGTCCTGCACGTCTATATGGTCTAAAGGCTGCTCTATTAATAATTCCAATAAAGCCTGTTCAATTAATATTTTTGCGTTTTTCCTGACCACTATATCTATCCCCCAACGTACTTGTTTCACTAGCTTTTCCTGTAAGAAAATAGAAATTTCTGCTCGGTTTATATTATTGTTATGGATATTATCCGACAAGGGCTTAATAAATAACTTATAAGCAAAGTGGAATTTCAAATAGATTTGTATAACAAACGACTTTATTATGAAAATTTTATTATAGTATAGCGAATTATAGCGCATTTGATAGTAAAATGTAAAGAGAAAACACATAATTTTTGAGCAAAATTTTAAAAAATGACAAAAAAATAAGTAAGCATGCTTTGTCGAGGCATATACCCAAAAAACTGAGGCAAAAAGACGCCAAAGCATCATTTTGCCTCATTGCGAAATAGCGGTAAACCATATATAATTAAGTGTGATTTAGTGTGCCGCCACCTCTTTACGGCCACGGAACAGCAGGGTAATTCCCCATAGGCCACACAGACCTACCAGTGCATAGACAATACGACTGATTGCGGTCAGCTGTCCGCCAAAGATTGCCGCTACCAAATCAAAGCGGAAAAAGCCAATCAGTCCCCAGTTAAGAGCGCCGATGATAATTAATGCCAGCGCCAGTTTATCCCAGCCGGTAACTCTGGTCATGGATATCACCTCCTTGCGACATGACATTGGCCTTATTATTCCTAAAGTATGAGGTTTTTATACCAATGCGAATCTTTGCTATTTCTGATTTACATCTTTCCCTTTCCGCACCTTACCATCCTGATACAGAGGAAGTCGAACTGTATAAACCTATGGATGTTTTTGGCGCGCGCTGGTCGGATTATTTTTCCCGTTTGGATAAGAGCTGGCGTAATCTTGTATGCAGTGAGGATGTTGTGTTGATTGCCGGCGATATTAGCTGGGCTATGACACTTGACCAGACGCAATATGATTTTGCTTATCTGGCCTCTCTGCCGGGTCGGAAAATCATGATAAAAGGCAACCATGATTATTGGTGGTCTTCTATCAGCCGTATCCGCGCAGCTGCACCTCCAGGCCTGTTTTTTTTACAGCATAGTGCGTTGGCCGTGGGCGGTCTTGCGGTTTGTGGTACGCGCAGCTGGCTTTCTCCCTCGCATGTTGATTTTCGTGAGAATAAAGACAGACCCATATATGAGCGTGAACTACTGCGTTTGCGCATGGCGCTCGAGGAGGCCTCCTCTTTGGCCCTACCCATGCTGGTTATGCTACATTATCCTCCTCTGTTAGATGAAGCGGATGAAAGCCCGGTGGCATCCTTGCTGGAATCATATCCCGTGCAGGTATGCCTTTATGGTCATATCCACGGTGACCAGCAAAGTGCCTTTGCCGGGGTAAGGAAGGGGATTCGTTATATGAATACCAGTATGGACCGCTTGGATTTTAATCCGCTACAGGTGGCAGAATATGAAGAGGCTACCTCTGTATTGCGGTGGATTTAGCAGGAAAACCCGTTTTTCGATAGAATAATATAAAATTGGAACATTTTAAGTAAAAGCCCTTTTCTGGTTATTCGGGGTTATGAGCAATAGATAAATTTGCAGGAGGATGCGCTTATGCGTTTGCTGACAGCTGAAGAAATGCGCTTAGCCGACCGTACGGCTATCGAGGAATTTGGTATACCAGGTATGGTCCTGATGGAAAATGCCGGACAGGCAGTTGTTCGCGAAATAGAAAATATGCTTGGCGATTTGTCCGGCAAAAAGGTAGCTATTTTTTGCGGTGGTGGCAATAATGGTGGGGATGGCTTGGTGGCCGCTCGCCATCTGCACAATCGTGGCTGCGAGGTTCGGCTTTATTTCCTTACCGACCCGGATATTTTCCGCGGTGATGCGCTTACAAATTATACAATTTTAAACAATATTGGCGTTTCCGGCTTACAGCTTACTGAGGGGAGTCGTTTGAATGTTGCCCGTATGGCACTATGGAGTTCAGATATCGCCATAGACGCTATTTTTGGAACGGGCCTCCGGGAAGAAGTACGCGATATTTCTCTTGCTGTTATCAATATGCTCAATGAAAGTAATACCCCAATCGTATCCTGCGATATCCCTTCAGGCCTATCTTCCACTACCGGGAAACCGCTGGGCGTAGCTGTAAAAGCCACTGCCACCGTAACCTTTGGCTACTGTAAGCTAGGCCTGGTTTTGCCGGCTGCGGCTCCTTATATCGGACGTTTGGTCGTAGCTAATATTTCCCTGCCTGAGCAGGTAGAGGCAAATATTAAGGTTCGCCGTGAGTTGATTGATGAAGCGTTTGTTTCCAGATGGCTGAATGCCCGCGATAAAGAATCTAACAAAGGCGATTTTGGTCATGTGTGCATGCTGGCTGGTTCTCCACTGATGCCCGGCGCGGCTATCCTGGCGGCCTGTGGCGTAATGAAGAGCGGCGCTGGCAAGTTATCCGCTGCACTACCTAGCACCATTCGCAGTTCTTTTATTGCGCAAATGCCAGAGGCTATGTTGATTAACACCACAGATGACGAAAATGGCACTGTTGGTATAAATAGCGTTAAAACCATGCTTTCACATCCCGCGGATAGTTGGCTAATTGGACCAGGATTGGGTCGTGAAGATACTACCATGAATATGGTGCGGGAGTTTTTGCCCAATATTGATAAACCTACTGTTCTGGATGCAGATGCTTTGTTTGCGGTTTGCGGTTATCTGCGTCTGCTCAAACGTGCTAAGGCTCCGCTGGTGATTACACCGCATCCTGGTGAAATGGCCAATCTGTTGGGCGTTTCTGTGGAAGATGTGCAATCCAACCGTGTGGCTGTGGCCGAGGGTTTTGCCCGGCAAACCAATGTTACCGTTGTGCTCAAGGGTGCTGGTACTATTGTGGCAACACCCGAAGGACGTATTTTCATTAATTCAACCGGCAATCCGGGTATGGCTACCGGCGGCAGCGGGGATGTTCTGGGCGGCATGATTGCTACCTTCCTGGCACAAGGTATGGTACCGGCTGTAGCAGCTGCGTGCGCCGTATGGTTGCATGGACGCGCTGGCGATATTGCTATTGAAATCTGTGGCGAGGCTGGTTTGCTGGCCGGAGATATTGCCAATGCCATTCCAGCTGCATTAAAAAGTATTGACCGCTAATTCCCACATAGGGGCGTGTATTTCAGGGTGGCTTAAGGGGCCACCCTGCTTTGTCCATGCTGTTTTTGGTATGAAGCGGTGATCTTTTTTATATATGTAGATACAAACTTAGCAAATACGGAAGGTTGTATAGCGATGTGGAAAGTGCATAATCGCGCCGCCTGGATGGAGGTTGATCTGGACGCGCTGCGCAATAATTGTCAAATAATCCGGCAACACATTGGTTCAGAAAGAAAACTGATTGCTGTTGTGAAAGCAGATGCCTATGGCCATGGTGTCGTGCAGGTTGTCCGCGCGCTAGTGGATTCCGGCGCTGATATGTTGGCTGTTGCCAGCTGCAATGAGTTATTGGAACTCCGGCGTGCAGGTATAGACGCGCCAGTGTTGGTACTGGGGCATGTTCCTCCTTCTGCCTATCATTCCATGATAGAGCAGGGGGGACAGTTTACACTTTACGATCAGGAGCAGGCGCGGTGTATAGATGCAGCGGCAGCGCTGTGTGGCCGTAAGGCGCTGGTGCATATTAAAGTGGATACGGGCATGGGACGTCTCGGCTTTTTGCCGCAGCAAGCCAAAGAGGTGGCAGAGTTGTTACATAGCCTGCCTCATCTCCAAATCGCAGGTGCTTTTAGCCATTTTGCCTTGGCCGATGTTGCGCATGACGATTATGTGCGGTATCAGCAACAGGGGTTTGAAAGCTTTTTGCAGGTTTGTCAGCAGGCTGGGCTATCAATTCCGCTGCGGCATATGGCAAACTCCGCAGCCATTTGCCAATGGCCCCAGGTTTGGTATGATGCGGTACGTGCTGGCATTATTCTTTATGGATGTGAGCCTTCTCGCGAAACACCATTATTGCCTGGCCTACGACCTACTATGTCCATTCATAGTAGTGTGGTACGTTTGCAGTGGTTACCGGCAGGTAGTTTTGTCAGTTATGGCTGTACCTGGCAGGCTAGTAGGCAAACCTTGGTTGCTACCCTGCCAATCGGCTATGCGGATGGCGTGCCACGACTGTTATCCAACCGCGGACAGGTCTTGCTGTGTGGCATGCGCGCGCCCATTATCGGCCGTGTCTGTATGGACCAGTTGATGATAGATGTAACTGATATTGCCGCTGTTCATGAGGTGGTGGTTGGTAGCGAGGCTGTATTGATTGGCCGACAGGGCTCAGATCAAATCACTGCGGAGGAGGTTGCCGATTGGGCCGGCACTGTGAATTATGAAATTGTCTGCGGTTTCCGCATGCGGCTGGAGCGAGAATACTTACCTAAACCAGCAACTCTGTATTATCATCCATTGCACAAGTAAGGATGTATGTTTAAGGAAAAATAGTTTATTTGTAGGAGGAAATTGGCTTATGTCTGAGGCTATCATTATTGGCTCTGATCATGCCGGCTTTGCGGCAAAGGAAGAGCTAAAATCCTATTTGTTATCCAAGGGGATGGAGGTTACGGATGCTGGCTGCTATAGCGAGGAAAGCGTACACTATCCTGTTTATGCCAAGAAAGTGGCGTCTGCTGTTAGCGAGGGTAAATTTAAACGCGGTATCCTCATCTGCGGTACCGGCATTGGTATGAGTATGGTGGCCAATAAGTTTAAAGGCGTACGCGCTGCCCTGTGTCATAATGCTTTTACTGCCACTGCCAGTCGCGAGCACAACGATGCCAATATCCTGTGCTTGGGTGCACGTGTTCTGGATTGGCCGCAGATCCAGGAGATTGTCGATTTGTGGCTTAGCACAGAGTTTGCTGGTGGCCGCCACGCGGAGCGGATTGCCATGTTTGAGGCTTAAAAGGTTTTGGAAGAAAGGTGAAAACCATAGTTGGAGGGATTCTGTATGAGACAATCCTGGGATGAGTATTTTATGAGTATTGCGCATCTGGTTAAAACCCGTTCTACCTGTTTGCGCCGCCATGTTGGAGCTGTTGCGGTTACGCCGGAACATCGCATACTTGGCACAGGATATAATGGGCCTTTGCCGGGCGTGGCGCATTGCGATAAGGTGGGCTGTCTGCGCCAGCAGTTGAATGTGCCTTCCGGACAACGACAGGAAATTTGTCGTGCGCAGCATGCAGAGGCCAATATTTGCAATTTTGCTGCCCGCTGTGGTACAGCCTTGGAGGGCGCGACCATTTATGTAACGGATAGGCCCTGCACAACCTGTGTAAAGGCCATGGTTACCAGTGGTATTGCCCGAGTCATTTATGATGGCGATTATCCGGATGAGTTGGCCAGCCAGCTGGCAAAGGAAGCGGGTATGGATTTGATAAAATATAGTGATTTGCTGCCGGCTGATTCGCCTGCTGAGGTATAATATGAAAGTCATGTCTGTATTTGGGACCCGTCCCGAAGCGATTAAGATGGCTCCGGTTTTACGTGCACTGGCCGCTACGCCGGGGATTGAAAGCAAGCTGTGCGTTACTGCGCAACACCGGGAGATGCTCGATCAGGTGCTGGATTTGTTTGCGCTCACTCCGGACTATGATTTGAATTTGATGCGTCCAGGTCAGTCCTTAACCGCTATTACCTGTGCGGTGTTACAGGGGCTGTCTGGTATATTAGAAGAAGAACGACCGGATTTGCTGTTGGTGCATGGTGATACCACCACTACCTTTGCTGCGTCTTTAGCTGCTTATTACCAGCAGATTCCTTGTGGGCATGTGGAGGCTGGCTTGCGGAGCGGTGAAAAATACGCTCCCTATCCGGAAGAGGTAAACCGGCGTCTAAGCGGAGTGATTGCTGCTTTGCATTTTGCGCCGACAAAGCTGGCCTGTGATAATCTACTCGCTGAGGGTGTTCCCGCATCCTGGATTCATGTGACGGGTAATACGGTGATCGACGCATTGTTGTGGGCCGTGACGCAGCCCTGTACGCTGACTGGTTTGGGTTTGGATGCTGTGAACTGGGAGAAAAGGATTATCCTGATGACCTGTCACCGCCGTGAAAATTGGGGAGAACCCATGCGGCAGATTTTTTCTGCAACACGCGACGTTCTCCTGGCACAGCCAGATTGTGAGTTGGTTTTTCCCTTGCATAAGAATCCGCTGGTACGTGAGTTGGCTTATCAGCTTTTAGGGGATTTGCCGCAAGTACATTTTTGTGAGCCGCTGGATTATCTGCCCTTTTGCCATGTGATGCAACGCTGTCATCTAGTGCTTACCGATAGCGGAGGCATGCAGGAAGAGGCCCCGGCTTTGGCTAAGCCTGTATTGGTATTGCGTGATGTAACCGAGCGGCCGGAGGCTGTAGAGGCGGGCACAGCCCTGCTGGCTGGATCTCATTATGAGAGCGTGAAAGCCCGTTTGCTGTATTTGCTGACGGACGAAGACGTATATCAGAAAATGGCGCATGCCAGCAATCCCTATGGCGATGGACATGCCGCGCAACGCATTGCACAGATTATCGCTGCCTGTTCACCGCATGATCTGCTGCGTTAGCAGCGCTTAGCATATACAAAAACAACCCAATACCATGTGCTGTGGTATTGGGTTGTTTTCTTGCTGTGGCGATTTTTATAGTTTTGTGCTTTTTCCTTTTTCTAATGCTTTCCTGCAGAGGAAAGCATAATGATATAAATACAGTCAGCGGCCATTTCCCATTTTTCCTTACTGAGATGTGGCGGTAATACGCTGCACACGGTCGTTGAGCTGAAATCCATATCGCAAAAGATTGCTGGGAGCACTGAACAAGAAAATGATTTTTCACGCAGTTGGATAGTTCAAGTGCAGTGGCTTTCCCTAGGATTGTCTCTGCTTATTCTACACGGCTACCTGTTTAAAAGGTATTGTGCTTCAGGCGAGCGCCACATCCAGTGTGAGCATCAGGGTAAAGCCAGCAGCAAAGAGAATGGCGCCAATGTTGGAGTGCGGCTCTGTTGACATTTCCGGGATCAATTCTTCTACCACAACATATATCATAGCACCCGCAGCAAGGCTGAGCAGATAGGGGAGAGCTGGTACAATATATTGGGCTGCTAAAATGGTCAGCAGTGCGCCTACTGGCTCCACAATACCGGAGATTATTCCATAAATAAAGGCCTGCGGCTTTTTCATCCCTTCTGCACGCAGGGGTATAGAGATGATTGCCCCCTCCGGAAAGTTTTGAATGGCAATTCCAATTGCCAGTGTCAATGCACCGGTGATGGGGATATCTGCACTGCCGGAGAGCCATCCTGCATAGACAGCACCTACAGCCATGCCCTCTGGTATATTGTGTAGTGCTACCGCCAGCACCAGCATAGTCGTACGTTGCATTCTGCTTTTAGGTCCTTCCGTCTGTTTGCTGTTTAAATGCAAATGCGGAATAGCGCGATCTAACAATAGCAAAAGCAGAACGCCCAACCAAAAGCCAATCACTGCTGGGGCAAAGCTCCAATGGCCCAGGTGTTGCGATTGCTCCATGGCAGGGATGAGGAGGCTCCAGATTGAGGCAGCAACCATAATACCGGCAGCAAAGCCACTTAAGGCGCGCTGTAGAGAGAGATTTATTCCCCCTTTTAGAAAGAACACACAGGCGGAACCGCATATGTTTCCCAAGAAAGGGATTAGCAGTCCTTTTGCAATTTCAATTATCATACTCCTATCACCTCGATTTATCATAGCGTTGTTTTAAAGAATTAGTTAGTTTAAACTAACTAATTCTTTAAAAAAGTATGCTGCTTAAACATAGCAGCATACAGCAAAACAGCAAAGTGGCTGAGATGTACAGTGAGAAGAAGCCAACTGTATGTTGCTGTTTAGCGGTTTGGCCTTGCATATCTTAGCTTGTTTAAGGCCTCTATTTGGGCAAAGCATTTAG
>CALXSV010000083.1 GCA_944391235.1 uncultured Clostridia bacterium
AGGGCGATGTTCTGCTCTCTTGGGAAAATGAGGCTTATTTGACCATGGAGGCCTATCCAGGAGAATATCAGATTATCAGTCCCAGCCTGAGCATTCTCTGTCAGCCCTCTGTGGCTATTGTTGACGAGGTGGTTGCCTACCATGATACGGAAGAGCTGGCAGAGGCTTATTTGTCCTATTTGTATTCTGATGAGGCGCAGCGCTTGGCTGGCCAATATTATTATCGCCCTGCGAATTCTGAAATCTTGCAGGAATTTGCCGAAGTATTTAATTTGGATATGGAATTAACGGATATTGCACACTTTGGCGGTTGGGAAAACGCACAGGCCTTCTACTTTGCGGACGGTGGTGTGTTTGACCAGATCTATGAGTAGTGATTCTGCGCTAAAGCTGTTGGAGAATGTCTATGTCGAGTAAGAGAGAAAAGCGAAGAAGCAAACATATTCTACCTGGTTTTGGGTTAAGTCTAGGGATTACTATGAGTATGCTCAGCATAATCGTAATCATCCCGCTGCTTTCCCTTTTCTGGGGTGGTACAGAGCTTAGCTGGGCAGATTTTATCAGCATTATTAGCCGTGGCCGGGTTTTGGCTGCTTTTCGGGTGAGTATAGTCTGCTCCTTTATCGCAGCGCTGTTTAATTTGTTTATGGGTTTGGTGCTTGCCTGGGTATTGGTTCGTTATCCCTTTCCCGGACGCAAATTCGTTGATGGACTCATTGAGCTGCCCTTTGCTCTGCCCACAGCCATCGCTGGTATGACGCTGGCCTCTTTAACCGCAGATACGGGGTGGGTTGGCTCGCTATTTGCCCGCTTTGGTATTGAAATTGCCTATACCCGGACGGGCATTGTCATCGCCCTGATTTTCGTTGGTATTCCCTTTGTTGTACGCAGCGTGCAGCCGGTGCTGGAGCAATTGGATCCTGTTTATGAGGAGGCGGCTGGCATGATGGGCGCCAGCCGTTGTACAACCTTTTTCCGCATCATCCTGCCAGAGCTGCGGCCAGCTGCCCTGACGGGCTTTGCTCTAGCTTTTGCACGAGGACTGGGGGAGTATGGCAGTGTGGTTTTCATTGCTGGAAATCAGCCTTATGAAACAGAGATTGCGCCTTTGATGATTATGGCGCAGCTGGAAGAGTATGATTATGGAGAGGCAACTGCCATTGCTTTGGTTATGCTGGGTATTGCCTTTGTTATGTTATTTGTAGTGAACGGCATTCAGCTACGGGCGCGCCGTCGGACAAACGCCTAGGAGGAAATTGTTTATGAATGCTCGGAGCAAGAAATATGTACGCAGGTTTCTGATTGCCCTCAGTCTGGTCTTTGTGGGCCTGTTTTTGGTTCTGCCGTTGGTTTTTGTTTTTACCGAGGCCTTTTCTGATGGAATCTCTGCCTATCTGGAATATATTAGCGATACGTATACGCAACGGGCCTTGCTTCTCACCGTGGAGGCCACGTTGATTGCTGTCGTTGTGAACACCTTTTTTGGCCTTTTTGCGGCCTGGGTGCTGACACGGTACCGTTTTCCAGGGCAAAAGCTGCTTACCACTATGATAGATATTCCTCTATCGGTTTCCCCAGTGATTGCAGGTTTGATTTATATACTCTGTTTTGGTCGCTCCAGTCCTTTATATGGGTTTATACTCCGCTGCGGTACGCCGGTGGTCTTTGCAGTACCCGGTATTGTTTTGTGCACGATTTTCGTTACCTTCCCCTTTATTTCCCGTGAGCTTATTCCTGTGCTTAACGCTCGGGGTACGGATGAAGAACAGGCAGCTGCCCTATTGGGCGCTGGCGGGTGGACGATCTTTCGTCGTATCACTTTGCCGCATATAAAATGGCCGCTGCTTTATGGTATTATCCTTTGTACAGCTCGGGCTATGGGCGAGTTCGGTGCTGTTTCAGTCATTTCCGGCCGTTTGCGTGGGTTGACCAATACCCTACCGTTACACATTGAGATTCTCTATAATGAGTTCAAATATGCACCTGCATTTGCCGTAGCGTCGGTCCTGGTGGTCATGGCTGTCGTGCTGCTGCTTATCCGCTGCATTGTAGAATACCAGGGTCGTAAAAAGGAGCAATAGCAATGTACGTAGAGTTACGGAATATCAATAAACGTTTTGACAAAGTGGTTGCTGCCGACCAGTTGAGCTTTGGGATTGAGCGGGGTAAGCTGGTGGCTTTATTGGGTCCCAGCGGCAGTGGCAAGACAACCATTTTGCGCATGATAGCAGGACTGGAAACCCCCGATAGTGGAAGCATTATCATCGACGGACAGGTGGTCAATGATATAGAGCCCAGTCAGCGTGGTATTGGCTTTGTTTTTCAGAATTATGCTCTGTTCCGCTATATGAGTGTGTATGATAATATTGCCTTTGGACTAAAGGTGCAGAAAAAGAGCCGCGAAGAAATCCGCTCGCGCGTTCGGGAGCTGCTCTGCTTGACTGGACTGGAGGGGTTGGAGAATCGTTATCCCAATCAGTTGTCCGGTGGACAACGGCAGCGCGTTGCGTTTGCTCGCGCCCTTGCACCCCGTCCTCAGCTATTGTTGCTGGACGAACCCTTTGCTGCTATTGATGCCAAGGTGCGGCAGGAGCTGCGTAGCTGGTTGAAGCAGATGATTGGCCAGTTGGGGATTACCAGTATTTTTGTTACGCATGACCAGGATGAAGCGGTTGAGGTAGCGGATGAAATTATTTTAACCAATGCCGGGCGCATGGAGCAAAAGGGCTCTCCGCTGGAAATCTATAAAAACCCGGCTAGCTCTTTTGTGGCGCGTTTTATTGGTGTATCTTCGGTTATCAACGATTACCATAGCCTGCGTGGATTTGAGCAGGTGGGTAACTTTGCCCAGGCTGTAGTGCGTCCGGAATTTGTCGAGGCCTTTAAGGCAGATAATAGCAAATTCCATCATCTGCTGGATGTTTCTGAGGATGCGGTAATTGAGGATATTGCCTTCCGGGGGAGCTATTTAGAGCTCAAGCTGCGCATTGGACAGATTCTGCTTACTACGAACCGCTCTTTAGAGCGGCGGCCAGTATGTAAAGGGGAGCATTTGCGCGTGTTGATTTACCGCATGTACCTGTTTGATGCAGATCAAGCGCTTCTTTTGGAAAACAGTCTCTTAAAAGACCGGGATATCATGGATTTTTAGGCAGGATAAACCTTTCCTGCGGCGAATACTGGAAAAAGAAATGAAAATACAGGGGGGTTGTGTTATGCTCGTTAAAGATAAAATGACGCATTTTCCAATTACCATTGGCCGTATGGAAAGCCTGGAAGGTGCCGAACGTTTGATGATGGAAAAACATATTCGCCATCTGCCTGTTGTTCATGATGGTAAGGTGATTGGCATACTCTCCTATACGGATGTTATGCGCGCTTTGCCCTCAAAGGTAACGACACTGGAAAGACGTGAGGCTACGTATCTGTTTAGCCAGATTAAGGTGAAGGATGCATTGCCGGAAAAGCAGCGGCTTGTCACTATTAATGAAAATGCCTGCTTAGAAGAGGCTGCGCTTTTGATGCGCTCCTATAAGATAGGGGCTTTGCCGGTACTGGATGATGATGGCAATCTGGTTGGCCTATGCTCTGAAACCGATATATTTGATGCCTTTATCGATATGATGGGTGTCCGTTCTTCCGGTTTCCGTATAGAGGTTGTGTTGCCTGATACACCGGGACAGCTGGCGCAGGTAACAGATATTATTCGCAGTTTTAATGTGAATATTGCCCGTATTGCTATTTATCCGGTAGAAGGGCAGCGGGATTTGCAAAAGGCTATGTTCCGTATTGACATTGATGATATTAACCCCATTGTTGAGTCGCTGAGAGCACAGGGATATGAAGTGGATGGAACAGCTGACTACAGCAAAGTCTATTCACACCTGAAAAAGTAAGCAGGGCAAGGAGCGTCCGGCAGGACGCTCCTTACTTTTTATAGAAGGAGATACAAATGATAAAAACCACTATACCGGGAAAAAATGGCTATTCTATTCCTGTTTTACATAATATTCAGGGTACAGAAGCGCTGCTTGTGGTGATCAGCCATGGCTTTGCCAGTGATAAGGAAAGCTCTACCGCACAGCTTTTGATGGAGGCGCTGGCGCAGCATAATCTTGCGGGTATCAGCTATGATATGCCTGCGCATGGTGAAAGCGAGGTGGATGGCCAGCATTTACGTATTGCAGAGTGCCTGGATTCCCTGGCCGATGTGGAGGCTTATGCGCATACCTTGGCACCGAAAGCTAAGATTGCGTACTTTTCTTCTAGCTTTGGCGGATATATCAATCTGCTTTATCTAGCTTTACGTCCCCATGCTGGTCAGAGCGCCTTTTTGCGCTGTGCGGCTGTGAATATGCCAGAGCTGTTTGAAGCGGATACTACTGCAGACATGCGTGCAGAAATGGCAGAGAAAGGCTGCTATTTGCTGGATTATGGCTATGGACGGCCTCTGTTGATTACCCGAGGCTTTTACACAGATTTACAGCAGAACAATGCTTTCTCTCTATATCGTAAGGGTACAGCCCGGCTGGAGATGATTCATGGCTCTATGGATGAGGAGGTGCCGCTGGCTGCTGTGCAGCAGTTTGCTACGCAATTCTCCATTCCGCTTCACATTGTAGAGGGCGCGGATCATCGTTTTACCAATCCCGGCGGTATGGAGCAGGTGCTGGAGGCTGCTTTACGCTTTTTTATGCCAGAGCTGGATTAGGCGGGGTCTATGGTTGGCCTTGCTAGGAATGAGGTAGCTGAAATGATAAATACGACCTTATGTTATATAGAGCGCAATGGACAATATCTAATGCTTCATCGCACCAAAAAGAAAAATGATATTAACCATGATAAATGGATCGGGCCAGGCGGTAAATTTGAAGATCGGGAAAGCCCGGAGGACTGTATGCTGCGCGAAGTAAAGGAGGAAACGGGATTAACGTTACACTCTTACCAGTATCGGGGCCTGGTTACTTTTATTTGTGCCAATACACCTACCGAGTACATGCATTTATTTTGGTCGGATGACTTTTCCGGAACGTTGTTGCCCTGCAATGAAGGAGAGCTGGAATGGATTCCCAAAGATAAGGTTTTTCAGCTCAGTCTATGGCAGGGTGACCGCATTTTTTTACGCCTGCTGGATCGCAAGGTGCCCTTTTTTTCACTCAAGCTGGAATATGATGCGCAGCAAAGGCTGCTATCTGCTGTGCTCAATGGCCAGGCTTTAGACATTACAGAGAACGCTGCTAAATAGCAAAACAGCTGTAACGAATATGTTTGGCTGGCCTAAAAAGCAAAGTTATCGGCAGACACAAGCAAATACACCGGCATCGGTCCTCCTTTCTTGGAGAAAGCGGAAGAAAGCGGAGCAGTTTAAACTGCTCCGCTTTTTATTTCCTGTTTATCGTAGTGCCTCATCACGTAGCCGGTAATATTTCCATTTATCTAGCCTGTCAAAAACAGCTTCTTGCTCTTCTGAGAGCACTTGCGTATAGCTGCCGTCCGGCAGCATGTAATAGCCATGGCTAATTACCGGTAGGCAGCGTCTGGCGCTTTGCAAATAATCAAAGTAGGGATCTGCGCCATGCATCCCTGTAAGCTCATAAACCAAAGCTCCGAGATAATTGGAAGAAATGAGATTGCCTGCTGGCAAATCCAGCTGTGCAATTTGCTCCTGAAAATCTATTTGCTGGCAATAAGCTTGATTGCCCCAGATTAGCCAGGGTACAGAATAGGTGGATATAGTGCTTGCTCCATCTGTATCCAGCCCTACATCTAGTCCCAGTTCCCGATACACACTATAATCCTGCCCCAGCGTAGGACGGTGATCTCCGAAGAAAATCAGCAGCGTGGGCTCTGCAAAACTGTCCAGGTATTCTGTTAGCTCAAGCAGCATATCTGAAGAATTGCGTACGCCATGCAGATAAACGGACAGGGCCTCCATAGCCTCGTCGGATACGGGTATGTTTAGCTCAGCCTTGGGAACCTCATAGTAATATTTTTGGTACATATAGGACTGATGATTCTCAATACTAACGGTAAAGGCAAAGAGAGGCTGCTGAGAATCCTGCGTTCTGGCCTCAATATCCGTAATCAACTGCTGCAAAAAGGCAGCATCTGAGATGCGCCACCCTGTCATCTCCTGATCCGCAAACGCCTCCTCAAAGACTAGATCATCAATGCCAAGGAAACGGTACACACTACTGCGGTTGTAATACCAGCTAATTCCAGGATGCATGAAATAGCTGTTATAGCCAGCTGCTGTATAGATGCGGGGCAGTGCGTTTATATTTCTGCGTACGACGCGGAAAGCGGAGGAGGTATTCTCAGATAACATGTTGGTCTGTATGCCAGTTAAGACATCAAATTCGCTGTTAGCAGTACCTGCTCCATAATTGGATATTACAAGGTGACCAGATACAGCCTGTGGAGAATTTGCTACCACATGATAGCCGTAAAGCGGATTTTCTGTTTCTGTATAGCTGAACACATCCGCATCGGAAATATCAGAAAAGGCCTCGCACATAACAAAGATGATATTGGGTTGTAGATTTTCCTCAGCGGTTGCATGATCATTTCTTTCTATATTTTCACTGTCCGTTGTTGTGGTTTCAATCCAGCTTTCCATTTCCGCTTTGGAATAACCATCTGGCTTATCTACCGGGTAGAGATTATAGTTGTGCAAAAAACAATAGGCAAAGCCATAGCTTTGAAAGACCAGCGGCACATTGCTTTTATCCACACCCTCTAAATTGCTGTACAGAGTTTTATCAAGATACACGGTGCTCATCGCAAAGACAAAGGAGGCCACCAGCAGCAGGCTGCCAGCTAGCCGCCATGGCCACCTAGGCGCTGCGCTTTTGATAAAGATGCCCAATATGATTAGGATAAGGATACTACCAAAGATAAAGGCTAGGATGGACCAGTGCGGATCCAGCTGAAAAGAGCTGACCGCTGTTACGCCTTCTTTGAGCAAGCCGAAATCGCCCGGTACAAAGGGGTCGTTGCGGTACTCGGTTTTAACGAGATTTACGTAGGATAGCAAGTCTCCGATCAGACAGGTAATCGCGCCTGCATAAAAGGCATTTTTACAGATAAAATAGGTCAATCCTGTCAAACAGAGAAAGGGAAACCAGTTGAGTAGAATGAGAAACTTTTGCCCCCAGAATACCGCTAACGTATCTATAATGGATCCGGGCTGAATATACAGACAGGATAGAGCTGCAAAGCCAGATAAGGCTAGCAGAATCACTACTGTAATTGGCCAGTTCATGCGCAAACGTGCTTTACTGCGGCCAGCTTCCTGTACCATGTTGCCTGTCGCCATAAATCTAAACTCCCTCATTTTGCCTAGCCATACCAGAGCCGTGTTTGCGTCAGTATAGCCTTTGGTGATGGTCTTTTTCTGTACGTATTGTGAATTTTACCAGAAGATACTATATCTGGAGCGCATGCGGCTGCGATTGCGCGGTCGGCTGGGGTCCTTGATCACCTTGTGTCCAGCTTGGCCGTCATCCTGACGGGCGCGGATTAGATAGCGAAGTCCTTCCTCTAAGCCCTTGACAGTGAGTGGATACATAGGAATGAGCTGACGAATCAGCCCAATGGTTTCGCTGCCCCAGTTATCCTCCCACTCATCATCCGGAGTGGGATTTAGCCAGATCATTTTATCGTAGCGTTTTTTAAAGCGCGTGAGCCAGCCAATTCCCGTACCTTCATGCACATGGAAATAGTCCATACTGAAACCGCCCTCTTCCAACAGCTCATAGGGCGCCATGGCTGCATCGCCTACCGCAATCACCTTATAATCCTGTTTGAGGTTATTGAGCACCCATTCTGAGGGAACTGCGAACTGCTCTCGGCAGCTGGGATGGGTATAGACGACATCATAAATGCAGTTATGAAAGTAGTAGACCTGTAGATCCTTAAAGTGATGGGAATTGCGCGCTGCCTGAAACAGGGTGTTGCACAGCTGCGTGTAGCTCCACATAGAGCCGCCGGAGTCAAAGAGCAGCAACAGCTTGACGGAGTTGCGTCGCGGTCGATCGAATACCAGTTCAAGATGTCCGGCATTGTCGCAGGTTTTTTGGATGGTTCGCTCTAATTGCAACTCATCCTTGGGTCCGTCCTCCTGCGTGGAAAACTGACGTAACCGCCGGAAAGCCATTTGAAATTGGCGCATATCAAGGACAGTATCTTCGCGAAAATCGCGGAATTCGCGCTGGCTGGCAATCTGTAGGGCAGAGCGCCCTCCACCCGTACCGCCTACGCGAATGGCTTTGGGATTATAGCCGGAATTGCCAAAGTGCGAAGAGCCGCCTGTGCCAATCCATACCATACCGCCGTCATGCCGCTCTGTTTGGGTGCGTAGTTTTTCCTCAAACATCTGTCGAATTTGCTCCAGGCTATGCTGCTCAGCCAGCTTATCTGTCATGGCTTTGAGGTGTTCGCGTTCCTCTACGGGGCTATTTACCCAGTCGAGGAATTTTTGCGGTATTTCCTGATAGCTTTCTATGCCCTTAAAATAATAAAGAAAGACCTGATCAAATTTATCAAAATCTGCCTCGCTGTGAATCAAAACCGCCCGAGCCAAATAGTAAAAGCCAGTGAGCGTGGATTCATGCAGGCCCTTATCCAGCCCTTC
>CALXSV010000084.1 GCA_944391235.1 uncultured Clostridia bacterium
TCACCGTACAGTTCGTAATTGGAGGAAAACACCTCAATGTCATATTTTTTTATCAATGGTCGTACTTGAAATTCAGGAGCCCCCATGGGAATTCCCATGGCCTTGGCTTCAGGACTTCTGGAGACTATGCAGCCGTCATTATTGGAAAGAACGACAACAGGCCTGCCTATGAGATCAGGACGAAAAAGTCGCTCACAGGATACATAAAAATTATTGCAGTCGATGAGCAGAAAAAGCGATTTATAACTTGTGGATGACATAGGTTACCACGCCCCAGATATACACGTACTCCCTCTCGGTGATGTCAAAAACCGGATAATCGGGATTCTCTGGTGCCAGAAATACCTTTCCTTTAGTGCGCTGAAGCCGCTTGACCGTCAGCTCTCCATCAAGCGCGGCAATCACAATCTTATCGTGAGCGGCTTCAATCGACCGGTCCACGATAAGAAGATCGCCGTCATGAATCCCCGCTCCTGTCATCGAATCACCCTGAGCCCTGAGAAAAAACGTGGCCGCTTCGTTATGGACAAGGTATTCATGAAGATCCAGTTTTCGGTCAATAAAGTCATCAGCAGGAGAAGGAAATCCAGCTTTTACAGGGGATAAGTACAGAGGAAGCCCCTCACGGGATGATTGAGGAGCAGCGATTCCTACGACTTCCAATTTTCCTTGCATTGTTCTTACCTATGTTACCGTAGTAAAATATGAGACTAAAAATCCAAATTTACGATATATAAAAGTATATAGATTCTAAAATTCAGAAAAAACCTATATATTACAATATATTATATTCATTGATTGGTCCACATCTCGCACTGACTCATGACCGTATGTAGAGCGTCATCCATGCCTTCGGGCGGATACTTATGCTTTTTCAGCAATCGCTTCACCAAACGCCGCATACCGGCTCTGGCACTTTCCTTCCGCTGCCAGTCGATAGTGCGATTCTTCCGCAGCGCATCGGTTAGTTCCCGGGTGAGGGCTATCAGTTCTTCATGCGCATAAAAATCCTTAATCGCCTGCGGTTTGGTAAGCGCATCGTAGAAGGCCAGTTCTTCCTCATTCAGGCCAAGCTTTTCCCCTTCCGCATGAGCGTCTGCAATATCTCTGGCCAGTTTCAAAAGTTCCTGAATGACCTCTTCGTTAGTCAACATGCCCCTGAGATAACGGTTCATAGCATTCTGAATGATTTCCGAGAACTTTTCGGACTTTACCACATTGGTGCGTCTGTACACGGAAACCTGCTCGGCAATCAGCTTTTTCAGCAGTTCAACCGCAAGGTTCTTTTCCTTCATCCGGGAGATTTCTTCGAGAAACTTGGGGTCGAACAGAGAAAACTTCTCGTCCACATCGGAAAAAAGATTGATGACTCCCGAACTTTTGATGCTGTGCTTCAGAAGTTCGTTGATTTTCTCGTTTATCTCCGGCAAGGTCAGCTTTTTTCCCACTCCTCCTGCCGTCAGCCGGACAAGCATGATACGCACCGCTTCAAAGTACGCCGCTTCAAGCCGTGTCTTCTCATCCACCATGCTGCTGCACAGAGAAAGCGCCTGCTTTAAAAGAAGCGCTTCCTTAACATAGACATTGCGACTTTTCTCCGCATCGGCTACATCGTGTTCCGCAACGGATTTACCCAACAGGAAGTTGACGCCTCCGCTGATCATGCGTGCTCTCGTCAGATCATCCCCATTCAGAAACTCAGAATAATCAAAACCATGGAAAAGGTCTCGGCAGATATCGAGTTTTTCCAAAAATTTGGGGTAGGCCGCCTTGCCAACGTCGGGATCGCCGTAATTCTTTTTATCCCGCACGGTATAGTCGTTCATGGCCTGCTTCAGCGCGGCGGCTATACCCACATAATCCACCACCAGACCGCCTTCCTTATCCCCAAAAACGCGATTCACCCGGGCTATGGCCTGCATCAGGTTATGCCCGACCATAGGCTTGTACACATACATGGTGGCCAGCGACGGCACATCAAAGCCGGTCAGCCACATATCCACCACAATGGCGATTTTCAAGGGAGAATCGTTGTCTTTGAACTTCCGGGCAAGCTCTTCCTTGTGGGCCTTGTTGCCGATGACCTTACGCCATTCCTCGGGGTCGTTGTTACCCTGAGTCATGACGACGCCCACCTTTTCCGTCCAGTCCGGCCGAACCTCAAGGATGCGCTTATATATCTTCATGGCGATATCCCGGGAGTACGCCACAATCATGGCCTTGCCCGTCAGCAGGTTGGCCCGGTAATTTTCGTAATGGTCGAGGATATCATCCACCAGCGAAGCAATGGTCTGTTCTGCACCTAAAATGGCCTCCATCTGACCCAGCTGCTTTTTACTGGTCTCAATCACATACGGGTCGGCCTTTTCCGCCATAAGGTCATATTCCGCATCGATCAACCGCAGCGTATCTTCGTCCAGATTCAGATGGATGACCCGGCTTTCATAATACACCGGACGGGTAGCGCCATCCTCCACGGCCTGGGTCATATCGTAAACGTCGATATAGTCGCCGAACACTTCACGCGTGCTGCGATCTTTGGAAGAAATGGGCGTACCGGTAAAACCTATGTAGGTGGCATTGGGCAAGTTATCGCGTATGACTCGCGCTGCACCTATGGTGGTTTTCACCTCCAGCTCGCCCCTTTCATTCTTTCTTGTGGTGATCTTTTCCGTAAGGCCGTACTGCCCGCGATGCGCCTCATCGGTCATGACCACGATATTCCGTCGTTCCGACAACGGCTCGCCGGATTCTTCAAACTTCTGCATGGTGGTGAAGATGATGCCGTTTGCCTGACGGCCCGCCAGAAGTTCCTTCAAGTTCTCCCTGCTCCCGGCCTGCTGGGGAGTCTGGCGCAGAAATTCCCTGCACCGGGAAAACTGACCGTAAAGCTGATTGTCCAAGTCGTTGCGGTCGGTAATGACAACAATGGTGGGACTTTCCAGCGTCTGCTGCAAATAATGGGCGTAAAACACCATGGAAAGCGACTTGCCGCTTCCCTGCGTATGCCAGAACACGCCGCCCTTACCGTCAGTCTTTGTGGCGTGCAATGTGGATTCCACGGCCTTTTTTACCGCAAAATACTGGTGGTATCCTGCCAGAATTTTAAACGTTTTTTCGCCATCGACATTGAAGCAGATAAAGTTTTTGAGGATATCCAGAAAGCGTTTTTTCTCGAAAATCCCCTCGAAAAACGTGTCGAACTGGGCATACTGAGTATTTTCATAGCTGCCGTCTTTTGTTTTCCACTCCATGAAGCGATCTTCCCCGGCAGTGATTGTGCCCGCCTTGGAGGTGGCAAGATCGCTCATGACGCAAACCTGATTGTAGATGAACAGTGAGGGTATCTCGTGCATATAGTTCCGCAACTGCCGATACGCTGCGGAAGCGTCTGTCTCCTCCCGGGAGGGGGACTTCAATTCCACGACAACCAGAGGCAGACCGTTGACGAACAGCACTACATCCGCTCTTTTTTCGCTATTCTCCGTTACCGTCCACTGATTGATGACCGTAAAACGGTTTCTTTCCGGGTTCTGGTAGTCCACCAGATACACAAGACCGGAGCGCTCCTCTCCTTGCACCACATACTTTACCGGCACGCCATGTTGCAGATAATCGGTAAACACCATGTTTTTCTGCAAAACTGAACCCGACTCAAAATTTTTAATCTTGGAGAGCGCCTCGTTCAGCGCAGCCTGTGGCATGGCGGGATTGACGCTTTGAAGCGCAAACAGCAGGTCATCCTCATAAAGCGGCGAATGATAGTCCCGCTCAATGTCCGGCCCGTAGGCATACGAGTATCCCAGGGGTTGCGTGAAAAGCTGCAATACGGCGTTTTCATAGTCGGATTCAGAGAAAGACATGGTAATCTCTCCTTACTTATCGTGTCATTTCACATCAACATACTTTGAGAGACGCATCCCTTTATAAATTTCCGTAGCATAGGAATCAGGCATCTTTGCTGCTTTTAATATATCCTTAGGAGAAGTTCTGTTATCCTGGATTTCTTCAGCATATTTGATACCAAATAAAAGAATCATTGTTGTCTTATCCTTGACAGCACCATCATACATATTTTTCAATATACAGGAAAGCTCATACGTTTCCATAAAACTGTCCTTCATACAGTAATTAATTATTATATGTTTCGATAAATTTTTCCGAAAATAGTTTTACAAACTCCCTGATTTGAGAAATATCCATTACAATATTAAATTCTTCTACTATTCTTCTTTTATTTTTTATACAATCATAAAAAGCTATTGACTTTATTTCATTATTATCATGAAAAAGTTCAATACCACCGTGTGCAACTGCATTACGAACATGATAAACAAAATTTTTCAAATTCATACATCTTCTTTTATAACTATATGTATTTATTCTTATATCAAATTCAATATTATCCATAATACTTTGGAAATCTTGAATTTTTCTTATTTGATCCCATGCTTTTTCTTTAGGAAATACTATTAATCCAAGGAATGAATTCACAAGCTGCGTAACCTCATACACTTCATCACCATTTTCTTTTTTCTCCTCTATATACTCCAGATTCTTGTTAGTTCGTACCACAAAATCTTTGATGAATAACTCATACATGGACATACGCTTTCATCCTTTTATAAAAATGCAGATTAAATATCGAGTTCCGATACATCCAGCTCGCCAGACATCAGGCGAGGAAGAAGTGCATCCCGGATAGAAGCCAAGGCAACATTTTCTTTCTCCAAAAACTTTTGTTTTTCAAAAATTGGATGACAGAACTCATTGAACCTGGTCAAACTAGATTTGTCAGGGATAAAGGCCGGAACCCTTTTCATGGTACTGCCAGAAATCTCTTTGAAAGTAGACCCGGAAGCCATGCCTTCGATTATGGAAAGATTATTTTTTAAGAAATAATAAACAAATGCTGTTCCTATTTCTGGATGGGGAATAACAGATTTGAATCCCTGATTAGTTGTCACTTCTCCAGCAGCAATAGCAATATAACCAATAGGAGCACGAGAAGAAAATAGTACTGTACCTTCTGGCATGATCGTTGCGCTACTGTTATTCATACCAAGATCAGTAATATCATTTTCACC
Organism: uncultured Clostridia bacterium; assembly: GCA_944391235.1. Classification (GTDB taxonomy): domain Bacteria; phylum Bacillota; class Dehalobacteriia; order UBA4068; family UBA4068; genus CALXSV01. The sequence continues at coordinate 5,088 of CALXSV010000084.1, forward strand.
ATGATAAATAAACTTTGACTTATTGATAGAAAGATCTTTTGGTGTAATCCATGCAATTCCTTTATCAGTATAATATTCAGGTCTTGCTTTTGATGGAGTACTTCCACCAACAACCGTTCCCAAATCGCTAATAGTTCCCTCTTTCCATTCAGAATCAGCCTTATCTACAAAAAGTTCTTGATAAAAACTTTGAGCTTGCTGCTCTAAATTTTCATTTATATTATTGTTTAGTTCAATTTTATCGTCAAGAGTACGCAATATTGATACAATTTTTTTCTGTTCTCTTTTAGGAGGCAAAGAAATACTAATAGCTTCCAAATCTCCCTGGCGCAAATAAGGTAAAGCTGATCCTTCAGCAAAGCGTGCTAAATGAATATTTTCAAGAATGAAATTAATAAATCCCTTCTCAATATTCTGATTTGGAATAGCTACCATCAAATTATTATCTATAGCTGTATCATATACTAACTCTCGTAATCTTTCAGCTTTCAACGCCTCGCCAATCTTTGCAAAAACAATACTTTCTTTAGGAGCAAGCCTTAACTTCATTCGAACTGCTGTACTTTTTGTAATCCAATTATTAGCTGTGTATATTTTTCTTGTATTTTTAGATAAATTCATATCGCTAACTTTGATAAATGGAATATCTCCGTTAGAATGACCTTGTTCTTTTTTGGGAAATGCACTGCCCGCTTGAAATCTACAAATATCGCCAAGAACTACCGTTTTCCACTCACATTTCATATCCCATCGCCCCCAGCTGCTTTTTAATCTGCGCCTCCAGCTCGTGCGACTTCTGGAACAGCTCCGACAATTCCCTGGTCAGGCGATCCATCTTTTCCTCGAAGGGTTCGCCGTCCTCCTCCTGTTCCTCAATGCCTACATAGCGGCCGGGGGTAAGGATATAATCCTGTTTGGCAATGTCTTCAGTAGTGACTGCGGAGCAGAAGCCCTTCACATCTTCCAGCGTGCCGTCAACGAATGCTTTGTAGGTATCGGCCAGCTTCTGAATGTCCTCGTCGGTCAGTTCCCGCAGCTTGCGGGTGACCATGGTGCCCATTTTCCGCGCATCGATGAACAGGGTTTTGCCCTTCTGCTTCTTATCCTTTGCCAGAAACCACAGGGAAACGGGAATCTGCGTTGTATAAAAGAGCTGGGGAGGCATGGCCACAATGCAGTCCACCAGATCGGCATTGATGATATTTTTGCGGATATCCCCTTCTCCGCTGCTCTGGGAAGAAAGGGAACCGTTGGCAAGCACCATACCGATGCGTCCTTGAGGCGAAAGGTGCCAGATCATGTGCTGGAGCCAGGCAAAGTTGGCGTTCCCGGCAGGCGGGGTGCCGTACTGCCAGCGCACATCGTCCAGCAGCTTGTCCTGCCCCCAGTCAGACAAGTTGAAAGGCGGATTGGCCATGATGAAGTCCGCCTTCAGCTGAGGATTGCAGTCGTTGAAAAATGTATCGGAGTTATACCTGCCGAGGTCGGCTTCAAT
>CALXSV010000085.1 GCA_944391235.1 uncultured Clostridia bacterium
CCTTGCTGTAGATTTGGTTGTATATTTTTTTGTCCTCCTTTAGCCAACTGCGCGTCTGATCCCGACAGGGCAGGACCAAAATAAGCTGTATGTTGGGATGCCGCTCTTGCAAGCGCAAAACCGTTAATGCGGCCAGCGTATCAAATCCTAGAGCACCACCTGCGCCGAAATAGCATACGCCTTGATCTATGAGCCGCAGCAATGCAGTTTCTAGGCGTTTTTGTATTTTTTTGCGCTCGGTTAAAGGGATATCTCTGTGCCCTGTGAAACAGCAGATGTAATTCTTCATAACAATACCTTGATGTATGCTTAAATGTATTCGTATACCGAATCTATATTTAGCATACAATAAAGCATATGTTTATTGCAAGGGGGGAGTTATGATATGTCAGATTTTATTCCAAAGCAATACAAAAAGGACCCGATTACCATTCGTATTGATTTTGAAAAGTTAGAAAGAATAGATAAGCTGGCTTCACGATATAATTTAAGTCGAAGCGAGTTTATCAATCAGTGTATAAATTATGCGCTTGCACACATGCCTGAAATAGAAAAACAAGCTGCCGAGGAATAAGGTCCTTCCGGCAGCTTGTTTTGTATGCTGATTTTATTCTTACGGCTGCGTCTTGTGTTTTTTCACAAATGACGTTTGCAAAAGGAGCGAGAAGGCATCTGAAGGGAGTCTTCTCGTGGAGGTATTACTGTTGCCGCCTCAGACGCAGCTGTTGCAGACGCAGCTGCTCGGCTTTGTCTGCATTCAAAGTAATGGTATATGGCAGTCCTCTTTTTGCCTTTCATAAAAGACCATACGCCATTCTACACGAGATACAGGCTGAAAATGCAGGGCAGAGCAGGCGGCATGGAGCTTTTCTTGCGTTTGGGGCTGCAAAAAAATAGACGTAGGACCATCCGCGCCGCCAATGATTGCCGTACACAGGACGCAATCGCTTGCCTGGGGGGCTAGATCTGGGCTGTGCTTACGGCGTGGCTGCTCCGAAGGTAGGCAGTCGACGATGGAAAAGGCAGAGTTGGGTAAATCTGGCGAGAGTGTATAGGACAACATAGTATAGTGGGTGGGATACTCCATATCTGCAGTGCCAAAATGCTGCTGTTGCATTTCCTGCTGCTGATAATCCACTACGCGCAGGCAATGCTCTACTCCGCTGCTGGGATGGCAGAAGCGTATTTTTTGGCCTGTCTCCGATACCTGAAAATGAATACCGCATCGCGGAATCGGCTCCTGCTGCAGGAGGAGCATTAGGTTATGAATGTGCGGCTTGCGCTTGCTCTTCCAGGCAAAAGCATAGCGCCAAATTACCCAGCCATAGGCGGCGTCCAACTGATAATGTGCAAGTACGCTTTTCGCTTCCAGTGTGTTGTACTCTGGCAGGCAGGGATTCCAGCTTAGTCCGCAGCCGTGGTCTGTCGACAGAATATGTCCGTTGAGCTGGGCTTGTACCTGAATTGGCATATGCAGAGGATTTTCCGTCTCTATCTGTATGCATTCTTCCTCACAAAAAGCGCTTTGCTTACTGTTTTCGTTCAGATTCCACTTTTGCATAAAAGCTTGGATGTGGGCTGCCGGGATCTGTGCACAGAGATCTACGACCAGCCCTTTACTGCAAATATAGCAGGCGGGAATTAGCCATTTTTCTTCACCCCAAACAAATTGTTTTCCAAGCGGGAGTTCCTTGCCGGCCCGCTCCCGGCCTGGATGCCCCCAGAAGTTGCCACTGAAGTAGACCTTCCATTCCGGAATTGTCGGCTCGCTGGGCACAACGTCCATATCGTCTTCGCTGAATTTGATGCGGCTGTAATCAAATGCAATCTGTAGTTCGCGTAGGTAGGAAAAGGGCTGTTCTATGGGGCTTAACCGGAAGTTTTGGGCCAGAGCGTCCAGCACGGCCTGCTGTTGCGTTGTTGGCTGCTCTGCCTGTATAAAGGCCCTAAATTGATGTTCATCCCAGTCGCAGGCCTGCTCCAGTGCAGCGGTATCATGACAGGCTAGTAACAGGCGCAAAAAATCGTTGAAATTTTTTGCTACCGGATGCACGTAGTCGCCTGGACAGCGCATGGGGCTAACGGCAAAAACCATTTCACCAAAGCCGCGGATAAAGCAGAAATGTATGCCATCCACTCCTGCCCAGCCGATGATTCGCGCACCCTTGGGGGTGCAGAAATAATTGTATGCCTCTGCCCGGTCGGCCAGGCCTAGCACAGATAGATCCAGATTTAACGCACGGTATTGGGAATATAGACTCTTCATGCTCTCCTCACAGAATGAATACTTTTGCACTGTAATGCTGTTAGTGTAGCATAAGAATCGATCGCTGGCAATAGCACCCCATTTTTACGTTGACTTAAACCGGCGCGCATACTATAATATTGGTGGAAGGCGGTGTGTTAGGTGACTGATACACCGCTTCTCCTGCTTGATAAGAAAGCAGTATTTTGTGTCAGCGTTTGGTTTTGTGGGGGCTTTTCTTATGGAGCAGTTGAACACACAATTAGAGCATTTAAAAGCACAGACATCGCGGCAACAGGCCTTGCTTCAGCGAAGAGAGGCTCTTTATGCGGAGCTTAAGGAGCTGGAGCAAAAGGAGAGGTCGCTCCGCAGTATGCAGCAGGCAGCGCAAATCGATGTTGACCGGTTAGAGGGTGTAAGTCTGTCTGGGCTTGTTTATGGTATTGTGGGCCGTAAAGAAGAAAAACTGGATAAAGAGCGGGCACGGCTGCGGGCGCTGGCAGAAGAATACCATGCTGTGCTTGCTCAGCAGCAGCTTGCACAGGATGAAATGGAAAAAATAGAACTGGAGCTGGCCAGCCTTGCTGGTAGTGCACAGCGCTATGCTGATGTGCTGGAGCAGAAAAAACAGGCCATAAAAAACGCAGGAAACTCTGTAGCCCAGCTTATACAGGACAAGGAAGCGCAGATAGCGCAGTTACAACTTGAGGCTACGCAGTTGCAGGAAGCCATAGCTGCTGCAAACGCTGCACTGTGTATAGCCGATCGGCTTAGCGAATCCTTGCATACAGCGGAGAATCTTGGTATGTGGGATATGGTGGGCGGAGGCCTGCTGACCAGTGTGGCCAAGCATAGCGAGTTGGATGAGGCACAGGAAATAATAAGTCAGTTGCAGCAGGCCTTACAGTTGTTGCAGAAAGAATTGACCGAGGTGGATTTGACTGTCTCCATGCCGGTGCAGGACTGGGAATTTCTTCGTTTTGCGGATTATGTTTTTGACGGTATGCTGGTTGACGGTGTGGTTTTGAGCAAAATCCATGATTTGCAAGATGCGGCAGATGCGGCAAAGGAAAAAATCCAGACCCTCTTGAACATACTTGCCCAAAAGGATGCGGAATGCAGGCAAAAGCAGGAGGCGGAGCAGACGGCGCTGCGCGGCTACGTGGAAGAATATGCTGGTCCGGTGTGCTAACCGTTCAGATTGGCCGGTGCAAGCCGTATTCATCGTATGATGCGGATTTGAAATACATAAGTAGAGGAAAACAGGGAGTAGAGCGATTATGACTGCAATAAGCTTTGAGCTACAACATACGGATGGCCAGGCGCGTGCCGGTATTTTACATACCCCGCATGGTGATGTGCGCACTCCAGTATTTATGCCTGTTGGTACCTGCGCAACGGTAAAAACCATGACGCCGGATGAGCTGAAAGAGGTTGGCGCGCAGATTATTTTGAGCAACACCTACCATTTGTATTTGCGGCCGGGCGATGAATTGGTGGCAGATGCTGGCGGCTTACATGGTTTTATGAATTGGGACAGGCCTATTTTGACAGATAGCGGCGGCTTTCAGATTTTTTCACTGGCAGATTTGCGTAAGATTAACGATGAGGGCGCAAGTTTTTCATCGCACATTGATGGCAGCAAGCATTTTTTCTCATTAGAAAGCGTAATGAAAATTGAGGAAAATCTGGGCTCTGACATTGCCATGTGCTTTGACGAATGCTCTCCTTATCCTGCGGATTATAAAACCGTAAAGCAGGCTATGGAGCGTACCCTGAATTGGGCTAGGCGCTGTTATTGCAGCCATTGCCGTGAAGATCAGGGCGTGTTTGGCATCATTCAGGGGGGATTGTTCCGCGAGCTGCGCGAGCAAAGTGCCCGTGATATTACTGCAATAGATTTTCCTGGGTATGGGATTGGTGGTTTATCCGTGGGCGAGCCCAAGCCCTTGATGTACGAGGCGTTGGACTACACAACGCCCTTAATGCCCGTGCATAAACCCCGTTATCTGATGGGCGTTGGCTCACCGGACTGCCTGGTAGAAGGCGTGGCCCGCGGAGTGGATATGTTTGACTGCGTATTGCCAACCCGCATTGCCCGCAATGGCACGGTGATGACGCCGCAGGGTAAGCTGGTAATCCGTAACGCTGAATATGCGCGTGATTTCCGGCCTATTCAGGAGGATTGCGGTTGCTATGCCTGTCGTAACTTTTCCCGTGCCTACATCCGTCATTTGTTGAAGGCGGGCGAGGTATTGGGCATTCGGCTGACAACCATACATAACCTGTGGTATCTCTGCCATTTGATGGGAGACATTCGTGAAGCCATTTTTGGCAATTAT
>CALXSV010000086.1 GCA_944391235.1 uncultured Clostridia bacterium
GTATGCGGACATACTGGGGTAATCACCATCACATCCAGCGCGCTCATCACAATCGGTCCGCCGGCTGACAGGGAATAGCCGGTAGAACCTGTGGGCGTAGACACAATAATGCCATCCGCATTATAGGAATTGATTTTTTCCTCATCAATATACAAATCCAGCGGCACAGCACGAAACATATCCCCGCCGGAAACCACAATATCATTAAAGGCAGTACAGGTTTTAACCGTCTGACCATCACGGTTGAGCTGCGCATTCAGCAGCAAACGTTCTTCTATGGTATAATTGCCGCACAGCAGGTCGTCTATTGCCTGAAACGCATCGCTTCTTTCCACTGCGGAGAGGAAGCCGACACGCCCCATATTGATGCCAAACAGAGGGATACCATAAGGCGCAACCGCACGCGCTACAGAAAGCATTGTACCATCACCGCCCAGAACAACCGCCGCGTCACAGCCGACAAAGCTATGTTGCTCCAACTCCGTAACCACAAAACCCGGCCGGTCACCGCAGGGAAAAACAGAAGCGCCCTGCTGCCTGATATAATCAACCAGTGTCAAAAGCAGGTCATAACTGGTTTCGTGTTTTGTATTATAAACCAGAGCTATTGATGTCATGATAGCCTCCATAATTAAAGCGACACATATTCATGCATAAGATGTATATAGTTCATATTATAAATTTTAATGCATATCAATGCAAGTGTTTTAGACATAAAAACAGGAAAATCTTCCTCAGATGCGATTTGTGCGGTTATTTGGCGCAAAAAGCTTGGAGAAAACAGCAGGGACAAAGAGCCAAAAATGAGAAATCTACAGGGAATATTCTTAATGCCGGCATCATAATAATGGATCAGAACGGAGGTCCTTATGATAAACACAGCTAAGAAAAATATCATATTGATCGGTTTTATGGGCAGCGGGAAAACGGTTATAGGCCGACAGGTAGCCCGGCTGCTTGACTATGAATTCGCGGATACAGACGAGGAAATCAAAGAGGTTACCGGACTGGAGCTGACGCAGCTCTTTCGCAAGCATGGGGAAATACGTTTTCGTTCCGAGGAAAGACTGGCCGTAAAAAGGCTTTCCCGCAAAGATAATATGGTTATCGCTTGTGGAGGCTCGCTGCCACCACAGCAGGAAAACCTTACGCTCTTACATGAAAAGGGGTGGATCGTACTGCTATCCGCTGAAATTGCCGTGCTCAGCGGTCGTCTCAAGCGGAAGAATACCCGGCTGCTGATTCATGGTAAGCTGAAAGAGGAGGAGATTGCACAGCAGGTTGCAGAATGGGAAAAGGCAGTGGCACCCTTTATTGATTTCAAGCTGGATAGCGGACAAATGGATATTGAACAGGCAGCGCAAATCATTGCCCAGACATATATCAGCCGCAATAGTCAGCAAACATGATTGGATTTGTATAAGTTGCAGCATTATGCTATAATAAGACCGCGCACGCAGCGTGGTCTTATTTTCATGTGCGCTGGGTGCAGATGCAGCGACTTGTGCGAGAAATTAGCAAAAAACTTAGGAAGAGGAGTTCCTATGATCCAATGGTATCCTGGCCATATGGCCAAAACAAAACGGAATATAGAAAAAGATCTTTCTGTGGTAGATATGTTAATAGAAGTGGTGGACGCGCGCATCCCAGCGGCCAGCCGCAATCCAGATTTAAGACAATATACCAATAAGAAGTGCCATTTGCTGCTGCTGAATAAAGTAGATTTGGCAGATCCTGCCTCTACCGCACGCTGGCTGGCCTACTACCGTAAAAACGGCTATATTGCAGCCGGCGTAAATTCTGCCCGCAAACAGGGATTAAAGGAATTACAGGCCGCCATCAATCAAGCGGCGCAGCCGGTTATGGAGCGCATGAAGCGCCGAGGCCGACTGCCCCGTCCGGTGCGGGCTATGGTGGTGGGAATTCCCAACTGCGGTAAATCCACGGTGATCAATGCCCTGGCGCCCTCAGCGGCTGCCAAAACCGGCAATAAACCAGGCGTAACCCGCGGCAGCCAGTGGGTAAAAACAAACTGCGGCGTGGAATTACTGGATACGCCGGGCATGCTATGGCCAAAATTCGCAGATTATGATACAGCTTTTAAGCTGGCCGTATGCGGATCGATAAGCGATAATGTATTCCCCGTATATTCTGTTGCCTGTGATTTGGCCCTGTTGCTAAAGCAAATTGCCCCACAGGCTCTGTGTCAACGCTACAAACTGGAAGAGCTGGCGGAAAGCGGCGAGGAAATGCTTATACAGATTGCCCGTAGCCGTGGTATGCTGGGCACTGGCGGAAAAGTACGGGATGAGGATGCAGCACAGGTACTCATTCAGGAATACCGCGCAGGCCGCCTGGGACGGCTGACGCTGGAGCAGCCAACAAAGACAACCCAGAATATAGAAGAAAGCACGGATACACAATGAAAAAAGCAGAGCGAGAGGCCATGTTGCTGGATTTATGGCACAAAATGAATCAATATGAGGACGAACTGCGCGCGCAGGGCATAAGCCGAATCGCTGGTACAGATGAAGCTGGCCGAGGACCCTTGGCCGGACCGGTTACAGCAGCCGCAGTCATCCTGCCGGCAGACTGTTTCATCCCTGGACTCAAGGATAGCAAGCAGCTGAGCGAAAAGCAGCGCTTGCGACTGGAGGAGCAAATCCGTGCGCAAGCCATGGCGATCAGCTGCGTATCCATTTCCTCGCAGCGCATCGATGAAATCAAC
>CALXSV010000087.1 GCA_944391235.1 uncultured Clostridia bacterium
CGTCAAAAGGCGGTGAAGGGCATTGCCGGGAGCCGGAAAAGCGTTGTTTCAAATCCCCGGAACCGCCCGCACTGCGGGAGGTTGTGGGCGGACAGGCGGCACAAAGACGCCAGTCCTTTCTACCTGCTTTTTTTTCGTCCTCCGCAGAGCTATCGAAATCGGCCCAAATCTGCCTCGAAAGCCCTTGGTGGAGCAGGGACTTCCCCTGCCCCAAAGAAGGGCACACAGCGCCTTACAGCGGGGCACATGGGGCGCTCTCTGTGTTCTGTGCTAAGAGTGCCTGTACCTGCTGCCAATTCTTCCGTTCCTCCAAGCGAAGCATCTGCTGCTGGTAGCAATGATCCATTGCCGTCTGGATCGGCAGGATGGTGTACTGATTGTTGCCGTTCCACTTCATGCCATGCTTGTCAATATAGGCTGTGTTTTCAACCGCGATGAACTGCTTGTCCGCTAACTTCGCGATGTGCTTCACCACAGTGGACACGGTAAGATGCACCGCTGTGGCAATCGTGCGGTAGCTGGGATGGCACTGATGCGTGCGGCGGTCCTCGCAGTAGAGCAGGTAGGCGTAGACCGTGATGGCACCGTGACCAATGTTCAGGAAGAAGAGTTCATTGGGTAGAGAGAAAAAATTTTTGCCGGTGTTTTTGAATACAGGAACCATGTGTTGATCCAGTAGTCGGCGATGGTAGAGTTCAGAGAGCTGTTCTGCAGCCATGTCTGCGCTCATGTGCAGACGGGATGCGATTTCATCCGCACTGGGGAGGCCATCTTTTTTGCAGTGGATATGCAGATAGCAGAGATAGGCGAGGATAGCAAATCCCTGTGGTTTGAGATCCCATTTCCAAACATCATTGGGGAGTGAGAAACGACATCGTTCCGGATTACGCTGATTGGAAAACATATTCATTTGCATTCTCCTCCTTCTGTGTGTTCTGTGACCCATTGAATGAATTGTTCCTTGGGCACCACCATGCGGTTGCCCACCCGCAGTACCGGGAAGCCCGGCTCGTGCATGAGCTCGTACCCGCTGGACGGTGACACGCCCAGCACCTTTGCCACTGTTTTTGCATTGAGAAACAGTGGAAGTTCATCGTAGCTTTTGAAATCTGATTCTTGCATGTGTACCTCCTATGTCTTTCTTCTATTTTCTGTCTTGCTGATTTTTGATCAGAGAACTGCAGGCGTGATATGACTTCGAATTGTATAGGGGCGGAAGAGGACTGTTTAATAACCTGTTTTTGAAAATTTTTAGAGTATAGTTAGCTGGGGGAAAAGAAAAACCGGACGCATGAGAACAACACGGTGACCAGCAGGAGACTGCATGGTTTCGTGTTCTTCTCATACGCCCGGCAATTTGGTGACTCAAAGACAATGTCTTAGGACCCGTGGCTCGGTGCAGCATGGTTACAAGTATGAATTTATACTTTGATACTAACAGAACATCTGTTCTATGTCAATATCTATTTTAGAAATTGGTGGCATTCACTTTCAATGTAATTACAATTTTCCGTTGTCATATCAAATAGTATTGCGCTTACAGGAGCTTTAGATTGTCGAGAAAGAAAATACTTGATATAATGACGATAGTTCTGAGAGTGAGGTGACTGACATGATTCACAATGAAAATTCCCGCGTTAAGATCCCCGCGATTGCACATCTGACTCGATTGGGATATACCTATCTTCCACTGAAACAGTGTAAGGACGAGGTCTGTCAGGACACTAATATTTTCAGGTCGTTATTCCAAAATGCCGTCAATCAGCTTAACGGAAGGAATCTGTCAGCCGCAGAGATTGACCGCTTAGTAGCGGAACTGACTATCAAATTATCCAACGACGATTTGGGCCGAGCTTTCTATAAGATCCTCTTAGATGGTATGGATGGCCTGCGCTTAATTGACTTAGACGATATGTCCCGTAATACATATCATGTTGTTACGGAGCTTCCATATCAGAATGGGGATGACGAATTCCGACCGGATATTACGCTTCTGATTAATGGTTTACCTTTGGCTTTTGTTGAAGTCAAAAAACCAAATAACCGAGACGGGATTATTGCAGAGCATAAGCGGATTAATAGCCGCTTTAAGAAAAAGGTATTCCGACGTTTTGTGAATATCACACAGGTTATGGTGTTCTCCAACAATATGGAGTATGACGATACCGAGGTTGAACCTATCACAGGGGCTTTTTATGCCTCCAGCAGCTATGACAAATTATTTTTCAACCGTTTCCGAGAAGAAGATCCACAAATACAGACAATACTTCCTGCTTTGCAGGAAGAAATTGAGGAATTAATTCTTCGGGACAATAATCTTGCGTCTATCCGAAGCACCAAAGAATACCAGACCAATCTGAATGAATTATCGCCGACCAATCGAATTTTGACCTCTCTGTTTTTGCCGAGCCGTTTTTTGAAGCTTCTGAAATATGGCTTTGCTTATGTGGAGCGTACCGATAAGGACGGCATTAAGGCCCTGCAAAAACATATCATGCGGTACCCACAGTTTTTCGCGACGCTTGCCATTGAAAAGAAACTGGATGCGGGAATCAAGCATGGTATCATTTGGCACACCCAGGGGAGCGGGAAGACCGCCTTGGCTTTCCATAATGTGCGGTATCTGCGAGACTACTATCAGCGCCAGGGAAAGATTGCGAAGTTCTATTTTATCGTTGATCGCTTGGATCTGCTGACCCAGGCAGGAGAAGAATTTGCTGCTCGCGGGCTCCATGTGGAAAAGGTGAATTCCAAAGAGGAGTTCATTCAAAATATCCGAACCATTGGAACAGCCAACAATACAGGTGAGGACACTATTACTGTGGTGAATATCCAGAAGTTTTCTACGGAATCTATCGTTCGCAAGGCAGACTACGATGTGAGCGTACAGCGGATCTATTTTCTGGACGAAGCCCATCGGAGTTATAATCCAAAAGGTTCCTTTTTGGCAAACCTGATGTCCTCTGACCGGGAAGCGGTCATGATTGCCCTGACTGGTACACCGCTGATTGGTGATGGGTATAACACCAAGGACGTTTTTGGAGAGTATATCCACAAGTATTACTATAACCGCTCCATTGCCGACGGCTATACTTTGAAACTGATTCGGGAGGGCATCAAAACCGAATACCGGGCAAAACTCAACGCAGTTTTGGAGGAATTAGAAGCTCGGAGAGGGTCATTGAGCAAGAAAGATGTCTATGCACACCCCAAGTATGTGGCAGCGCTGGTAGACTATATTGTGGATGATTTCCAACACAGCCGCGTCGCGCTGGGTGATTCCACCATTGGCGGTATGATTGTCTGTGATTCTTCTGATCAGGCTCGGATGGTTGATCAGGAACTGAACCGATATTCCCAGGTTAGCCACATCTTGATTCTCCACGATGTGGAGGATAAGGAGACACGGCGCAGATATACAGACGATTTCAAAAAAGGGAAAATTGATCTGCTGGTCGTTTACAATATGCTCCTGACCGGTTTTGATGCGCCCCGATTGAAAAAGCAGTATTTGGGCCGTGTGATCAAGGAGCATAATCTGCTTCAGACGTTGACGCGCGTGAATCGCCCATACAAGGCGTTCCGATATGGCTATGTAGTGGATTTTGCCGATATTCGTGCTGAGTTCGACAAGACCAACCAGGCGTATTTTAAGGAACTGCAGGCGGAACTGGGGGACGAATTTGAGCGGTACAGCAATATTTTCAAATCCCAGGAGGAAGTGGAGCAGGAACTGCGGGCAGCCCAGCAGAAGTTGTTCCTTTATGCTACGGATAACGCAGAACTATTCTCGCAGCAGATCACGGCGCTGGACGATAAACAGGAACTGTATGACCTGCGTAGAGCGTTGGAGACCTGCAAGGAACTGTTCAACATCATGCAGTTGTTTGGTTATGACGAGCTGGCTCAGCGGTTTACTATGGACAACCTCCATGCCCTGCTCAGCGAGGTCAACAACCGAATCAACCTGGTGAACCTCAAGGAAAAACTGCAAGACAGTGAGGACATGTCAGGGATCCTGAATATTGCTTTGGACCAGATTGAGTTTACCTTCCGAAAAGTTTCGGAGAGTGAGATGGTCATAGCCGATCAGTATCAGGACACCTTGGAAAAAACACGGCGGGAGCTGGAGCGCAGCCTTGATCCAAAGGACCCGGAATATATTACGCTTCTGGAGGAATTGAAGCGGATTTTTAAGAAGAAAAATATCGAGGAACTGACGGCTGACGAAATGCAGCAGCAGATTCAGGATTTGGAGCGCATCCGCAAAACAGCGGCTCTGCAGAATCTGCGTGATCAGATGCTCTGCGCCAAATACGGCGGCGACGCCAAATATATGCGTACCCATAAGCGCATAAAAGCAAGTCCTCCGCCCATTGGCAGTGATCCTGTCATCTTCGATATCCTCATGGGAGTGAAGACGGCTGTGGACCAGAAGGTACTGAAAAACCAGCGCATTATGGATAATCACGCCTATTTCACCCGTGAGATTATGCCGACTATCATTCAATCGTGCCGTAATAACGGAGTACAGCCCTCCATGGCACAGGTGAATTTAATTGATACCTGTATCTCTGGAGAATACTTCGCAGAAAGGACATGGATATCTTAAATGCAAATCGAATCCCTTACCATTCGCACCAAGCGGATGATCGACGATCTGAAAACCATCTGCGCCAATTTTGGCCT
>CALXSV010000088.1 GCA_944391235.1 uncultured Clostridia bacterium
CAGAAGACTATGAAACCGCATGCAGAATCCGAAGCTATGTCTCCGCTTTGGAAAAAGCGCACCCGGAACAGGACCTCTTAGAATGGGCGGCCTGGGCACGTGCAAAAGCGGATTGGTATGACCCTACCATCGCAAAAGAGGATGAGCTCTTGGGAAAGCGGGAACATGAGAAAAATAAGAAGGATAAAGGTCCCGAGCGTAAAGGCTACTGGTGGTAAAATTGGTGTATTATCGCACAAACAAATCCATTTGTTAATGTGAAAAGCGGTTATAGAAACAGAGGTCGAAATTTGGAAGTCAAGATGAGACTTCCAAATTTCGACCTCTGTTTAAATTCTTGACCCTATCTTCATAGACACCTAAAGGACACTTGTGATAGTATAATATCAACGTGTAAGATGTAATTTCCTTCTGACAGGAAATAGACTGCAAAAGGATGTGAAATATATATGTTTCGATTTTATATTGATAATATGTCTCTCAGCTTATGAAGGAGTTGAGAATCAGCAGTGTTAGCACTACTGCAAAGAAAGAATATAAAAAATGGGAGAAAGGACAGAACAGGAATTTCCTGCAACAGCAGTTCCAAACCGAACGGCCGAATCAAGTCTGGGTCAGCGATATCACTGTTTTTAAATTCCATGACAAGTATTATTATCTCTGCGTTATCATAGACCTGTTTTCACGGAAGGTGATTTCTTATCGAATCTCCCACAAAAGCAGTACCCAACTGCTTACAAAGACTTTTAAACAGGCCTACGCAGATAGGCAACCAAAGGCAGAGCTCATGTTCCATAGTGATCGTGGAACGCAGTATATGTCCCATGCGTTCGTTCACCTGTTGCAGGACTTTGGAGTAGAACAGTCCTTTTCCCGAACAGCTCGCCCCCACGACAATGCAGTCTCCGAAGCGTTTTTCTCCATTTTCAAAAAAGAAGAGCTATACCGCAGGCACTATACGTCGGAAGCGGATCTGATGAGGGGAATCGCCCATTTTATCGTCTTCTACAATACCGAACGTCCCCATTCCACCCTGCAATATAAAACTCCGGAACAGGCAGAGCAGGATTACTGGCTCAAAGAAAAGGAATCCTCAAGAACATGAGAATTCCAGGTTCAGATTTGATTCCTTTTCATTTTTACATTGCAATTTTTCGATTTTTGCTTTTGGATGTCCCATTTCTACAAAAGAGGGCAACCATGACAACACGGCTTGAATCCTCGGTTTTCGGCATAGAAAAAGAGGTCGAAATCTGGATGTCTCATTTTTGAGTTCCAAATTTCGACCTCTGTCCACATGGTGCCGGTGGCGGGAATCGAACCCGCACGCCATTGCTGGCAATGGATATTGAGTCCACCTCGTCTACCAGTTCCAACACACCGGCACAGCTGATTCATTATATAATATCCATTTTACTTTTTCAAGCCAATATTTTTATTGGCAACACAAAGAAGCGCTTGACAATTTGCCGCATGAGTGCTATTATAATCGAGCAAATGCGCGAGTGGTGGAATTGGCAGACTCGCTAGATTCAGGTTCTAGTGTGCACTACGCACGTGCGGGTTCAAGTCCCGCCTCGCGCACCATTGGCCCCGGAGCTTCGGCTTCCGGGGCTTTTTCTATGCTCATAAGTTTGGAAAATCGGCTATTTTGAATTTTGCAGCATAGATTTTCATGCCGTTTTGACGCCAGGTTTTCTGCGCGAAAGGACGGTCTTTTTATGAGCAGAAGAACAACAATTTTGAACACACAGGCCAAACGCAGGCAAAGCGGGAGAAAAATGGTCTTGTCTGTGTTGAATCCGTCAACGTTTATTGCTGGTTTGACGTTTACCTTTAACTCATTATCTACCCATATAGTTGGTCAAATTACTTCAGTGACGACCCTCGATTTGGGTGAGACCGGAACTATTTTTGAGAGAAGGTGCGTCCAGATCATAAAAATCACTAATGACGTTGCTGAATGGCTCAAGATTGGACACGGCCCGCAGCAGCTCAATGCCTGCGTGCAGGAAACGGTGGAAATAATGGCATCGGAGCTCTTGTAATGTACATGTAATCTGAGCATAGGACGATGAATATATGACGAAAAATGGATTTTGCAGTTCTGTCTGAAACAGCATCAGCTCCTGTGCTATAGCCGTGTCCAGATTGAAGGCTGGCATGCTCTGGTTTGCCAGAGATATACCAAGGCGCGCTGGTATTTTGCCCTGCATAGAGCGGCTGCGCGTATGTGACGCACACGGGCTCGCTCAAATGTATAGACGAGATTGAGCACACGATGGTGTTTGTGGATGGAGCAAAAGTAGAGATGAATGAGGTTGTGGGGATAGAGCTTAACAAACGAGATGAAAGGATTATGTATGCAATAAAAGAGCAAAATATGTCAATTCCGGGTATAATTACACTGCCTAATTAAGATAGGAATATTCACAAAAATCCCGCGCCGATAATGTGCATATCAAACAATAATTATCGATTAAGCAAAAAGTAATTGTATTTTTTGACCGAGTGTGATAACCTTAAAGCATAATGATAGCGCTATCATATTTTCTCCTAAAATGTTAGCGCTAACATTTTAGGAGGTGAAAAATTTTGGCAACTCTTAAAGAGGTAGCAGAGCTAGCTAACGTGGCTCCAATGACTGTGTCAAGGGTGATAAACAATCCTGAGGCAGTTAAGGAGAATACCAGATTGAGAGTCGTCGCGGCTATGAAGGAACTCAGGTATTCGCCAAATGTAGCTGCAAAAAGCCTTGCGGCAAATCGTTGCGGCGTAATAGACGTGTTTATTCCGGAATCTATAGATCTATCCAATCCCTTCGTCATGCACTTTATAGCGGGCATAAGCAGTGAACTCAGTGAACACTACTACTCGTTTTTAATCTTGCGCAACCGTGGTATAGAGCATCAGTGTGACGGATATATAGTTACGGGGCTCTTGAAAAACGAAATTGATGAATTTGCACAGTATGCCCGTGAGAGGAATCGTCCTGTTGTCCTGTTTGGCCACACTGACATTGCGGACGTGGA
The DNA here is from genome assembly GCA_944391235.1 of uncultured Clostridia bacterium. Lineage (GTDB taxonomy): Bacteria > Bacillota > Dehalobacteriia > UBA4068 > UBA4068 > CALXSV01. Next base: position 3,033 of record CALXSV010000088.1, read on the forward strand.
TTGTATAGACGTTGATAATGTGCTTGGTGCGGAATGCGGCGTTCGACACTTAATAAATGAAGGACATCGTAAAATAGCAATGGTAAATGTCCTTGAAGACAAAGATTATACCGTAGATCGTCTTAATGGATACCGCAAGTCTCTAGAGGATGCCGGGCTGGAGTATAACCCGAAGCTTGTTTTCTACGCACAGAACAGTGTAGAGGGAGGGGAAACCGCTGCAGCCGAACTCATAGCCCGCGAAAAAGTTTCTGCCATCTTTTGTGCGACCGATACAATAGCAATAGGCGTATCAAATAAGCTTAAGGCACTTGGGTACTCAATCCCTGATGATATATCTTTGATTGGCTTTGACGGACTTGGCCATCAGCTCCTTGCCTCGCCGCCTATTACAACTATCCAGCAGCCAGTATACAAGTTGGGTGCTATGCTTGCGAAAACTCTCCTCGGCAGGCTGAACGGCCGCGAGGCTGCGACGAAAATGATGGTAGCGCCCAAACTTCTCCGGGGAGGGTCGGACAAGTCCTTTAACGCAGTAGTCAATCCAGAAATGGATTAGTTTTAACCATTATATTTTTAAGGAGGAAAGAAAAATGAAAAAGTTTCTAACACTGCTGTTAGCTCTTGCCATGGTGCTTTCACTGGCAGCTTGCGGCACAGACGCCCCTGCCCCTGAGGGCAGCGACTCCCCATCCGCTAGTGCAGACCCGGCATCACTTTCCGGCACTCTAGAAGTATGGTCATCCGGCGAGGAGCTTGGGAGATTCGTCGAAGGATTCAATGAACTCTATCCTGACGTCACTGTAAACATCACCGTGGTGCCCAACGCTGACTTCCTTGCAAAACTGACGCCGACGCTTGCCAGCGGCCAGGGAGTGCCTGACATTTTTACCGGCGAGTCGGACTATGTCAAATACCTTGTTGATTCCGGGTATTGGGATGACCTCGAGGCTGATCCGTATAACGCGGATACCTCAGATGTATGGGACTACGTTGTTAGCGTCGGCACCGACGATGGCGGCATCCTGCGCGCCCTCAGTTTTCAGGCTAGTCCCGGCTCAGTAATGTACCGCCGCGATATGGCTCGCGATGTACTCGGCACTGACGACCCCGATGAAGTAGCCGCCATGCTCACCGATGAAGCCGCAATGCTGGAGGTTGCCGCCAAGCTCAAAGAGAGCGGCATAAAAATGTTCGCTTCCTGGCAGGACATTTTCAATATGGAGTTTTCCAACCGCGCTGAACCCTGGGTTGTTGATGACAAGCTCATCATTGATGAGTCTATGCTCAGCTTTATGGATACCGCCAAAGCCATAACCGACAATGGCTATGACCTAGGCGTCGATCCCTGGGCTCCCGAGTGGACCGCAGCAGTTGACAGCACCGATACCTTCTGCTATGTGCTTCCATCCTGGGGCTATCAATCCGTTGTAAAGCCCGGCGCGGTTGAGACCGCCGGAGAGTGGGCAATGTGCCAGGGATCTATCCCCTATGTAAAGGGTGGAACTTGGCTTGGCATATATAAGGATAGCCCCAACAAGGATCTCGCATGGGCTTTCCTTTCCTACTGCTGCCTGAACAGTGAAGCTCAGCAGGCTTATGCAACGGAATATGGAGAGTATGTCTCATTGAAATCAGCTGACGAGGTGCTGGCTGAGGGCCCCGGCGAAGAAGTGCTTGGCGGCCAGAATCCCTTCGCTTTCTACAATG